>JBCDIO010000313.1:0-5225 GCA_038748815.1 Bacteroidota bacterium | reverse complement strand
ACAGCACCTTTACCAATTGGAAGTTTTTCCCGAGTGAGTCTGTACCTATTTTGGTATATTTTAAGGAAACACAGACAAAACCTGAAGGGCAAATTCACTTCTTTCCTGTGATATGCAATGGTCAAGAGCTTCTGAATTCAATGCGAAATCGCAAGATTCCCAGGTTGGAGTAAGAGTGAAAGGAAGGGGCCATAAGAAAGCGTGAAATTTCTTGGATTTAAAGAATGATCTTTCGATTAATTTTTTTTAAATATGTTTTTTGTTTTGGCGTAGATAGAACCAAAAAGTAGCACAGCTGGATAGGTAAGAAATCAACTTGCTTGTCTAAGATACAAATTCCATAACGAGATCGAATACCTTTTGTTGTGTCAAAGGCCCCTTTTTGCTGATCCTAGTCATTTTGCCAACGTTTCAGAACGGCTCGGATATTCTTATAAACAACCGGTTTACGTTCCAGGAATGCGCCGATATCTTCCCATTGGGCTATTTCGATATCCTCTTCGGTTTGTGGCGTCAGCGCCGTATCCGTTGTCTGCATTTCAAACCAATAGGTTTTCTTTAGCACCCGCTTTCCCTTCTTGGTTTTGTAAGTATGGTATGTGTTTAACAAGGGCGGACCAAGGGTGATTTGCTGAATGCCGGTCTCTTCTTGTACCTCTCGTACCGCCGCTTCCTGAATCGTTTCTCCTGGATCAATTTTTCCCTTTGGCAGGTCCCAAAAGTCGCGCCGGAAAATAAAAAGAGCTTCTCCCGCTGGATTAAATACCAAGCCTCCGGCTGCTTCAATGACCTCATAGAGCTTCGAGAATTCTTGGAAGAGTTCTTCTACATTTGGGTGTAAAAGAATCACTCGTTCGAACTTCCGAGTCTTCTCCAGCATGTCGATGTAGTGGAAGAAAAACTTACTGCGCCCCGGGTAGCGAGCAACCAGGTCTTGTTCCGGAACAGGCGAGGGCATACCCTCTAGGGAACTCGCCAAAATGAAGGGGGTCTCATTGATATAGATTTTGTACATTTGCACATTCATTTTTTAAGCGATCAAGACAGGAGGCTCCCATCGATCTAAAAAACAGCCACGCTTTCTAGCCTGGCTAGCGGAGTACTACTGCCACAAACTAACCTAATTGGTATGCATGTTGCAGAAGAGGTAGCGAATCGTTTGCTACAAATAAATGCAATAAAACTTAGTCCGCAAAACCCATTTACCTGGGCTTCTGGCATTCTCTCCCCCATCTATTGTGACAATCGAATTGCCCTTTCTTACCCGGAAGTACGTGCGGTAATCCGCAAGGGGCTGGTACAGGAGGCAAATCATTTTTCTGGATACGACGCAATTGCTGGTGTCGCTACGGCAGGTATTGCTTGGGGTATTCTACTGGCCGAAGCCTTGGGCTTACCGTACTGTTACGTTCGGTCCAAAGCCAAAGCGCACGGACGGCAGAATTTGATCGAAGGGCACGTAGAACCGGGTAGTAAGGTGCTGGTCATTGAGGATCTTATATCTACCGGTGGGAGTAGTTTAAAGGCCGTAGAAGCCTTGCGAGAACACGGTTGTGAAGTCGTTGGAACGCTGGCCATTTTTACCTACGGTTTTGCGAAAGCCGAAAAACGGTTTGCGGACGCAAAATGCCCTCTAAGAACTTTGTCAAACTATGAGGTTTTACTAGAAGAAGCTGTAAAAACGAATTATATTCAGGCTGCCGATGTTTCCATGCTCCAAGAATGGAGATCTAAAACCGGCGAGTAATTGATGAGACAGGGCTAGAATGGTAGAATCTCCTACTCATTGCCCTGGTTTTACCTGGACCACCTAAGTTGCACACATCCCGAACATGAATTGATTTTGCGATCCTAGATCGCCTGCGAAACTAACAACTTAAGAATGGCAATCATTACACCTAACTCAGAAGCCTTCCTACAAAAATATCTAAATAATGCCTCGCCAACGGGATTTGAAGCACCGGGGCAGAAGCTATGGTTGGAATATATCAAACCATACATCGATGAGTGGGAAATTGACAACTACGGTACGGTGTACGGGGTTATCAATCCCGGAAAAGACTTCCGCGTAGTGATCGAAGGTCATGCCGATGAAATTTCCTGGTTTGTACACCATATCTCCGACGATGGATTTATTAACGTAATTCGCAACGGAGGCTCCGATCATCTGATTGCACCTTCTAAACGCGTTAATATCTGGACCCGCGATGGAAAGATCATAAAAGGAGTCTTCGGATGGCCCGCTATTCACGTGCGGAAAGGAGAAGATGCGAAGCTAACCCCCAAAGTAGAAAATATCTTCATCGATGTCGGTGCTAAGGATAAAGATGAAGTGTTGGCCATGGGCATTCATGTAGGTTGTGTTATTACCTACGAAGACGAAATGATGGTACTAAACGACCGCTATTATGTAGGTCGAGCACTCGATAATCGCATGGGTGGTTTTTGTATCGCCGAGGTAGCGCGTCTGCTTCATGAGAACAAAGACGAACTACCTTACTCGCTCTATATTGTCAATTCTGTACAGGAAGAAATTGGGCTTCGGGGAGCGGAAATGATCGCTGATAACATTAAGCCTCACGTAGCCATTGTAACAGACGTAACCCACGATACCCACACTCCTCTGATTTCTAAGAAAAAAATTGGGGATATCAAAGGGGGGAATGGTCCATCGGTTACCTACGCCCCTGCGGTACATAACAAACTATTGGATTTGGTCGTCGATACCGCCGAAGGTGCCAAGATTCCTCTGCAGCGGGAAGTGTCTTCCCGATCTACCGGAACTGACACGGATGCCTTTGCCTACTCGAACGGTGGTGTTCCTTCTGTTCTCATATCATTGCCCTTGCGCTACATGCACACTACGGTCGAAATGGCCCATAAGGAAGACGTAGCCAACGTTATTCGTTTGATCTACGAAACGCTTAAGCGGATCGAATACAACCACAATTTCAAGTATTTCTAGTCTTCTTAGACCTTTGTTATCCCCTTGGACGTTGACTAAGAACTTGTTTGGAGGACTATCTTTAAGCGATTAAGGTTCCCTTTTCGCCTTCAAATCTGGTCTCTAAACAAGTTTTAAGGTACTAGCCTATGGAATCCAATACCCCAAAACGGCTTCCCCTTTTCCAATGGTTACTCCAGAGGGTGTACTTTCCTTTTGTCAATCTGATCCTGTACGGGAATTTCTGGATTGCCTTGGCGGCTCTGTGCCTGACATGGCAAACGGAATTTCTTTTGCTCGGTAGCCTCGATATCGATCGTCCAGTCGCCTGGTTCAATTTTGGCGGAACGCTATTTCTCTATGCCTTGCATCGATTGGTTGGCATGGAAAAGGTCAAAGCTTTTGCCGATCGGGGCCGCTATTACATCATCGCTCGCTACGCCAATCATATCAAAGTGTATTCGGTTTTGGGCGCGTTGATGGCGGCCTGGTTCTTTTGGCAGGTCCAAGCGACTACGCGCTGGATCATGATATTACCCGGTATTTTGAGTTTGGGCTACGTCCTACCCATTCTGGCGGGTGGAAAGAGACTGCGTGATCTGCACTATTTAAAGATCTTCCTGGTCGCCGGTATCTGGTCCTGGTTAACGGTGGTGGTTCCCGCCTGGGAATTAGGACTGGGAGCGAATATTCCCGTTTGGGTACTCTTTGTAGAGCGATCCCTGTTCGTTTTTGCGATTACCATACCTTTCGATATTCGCGATCTTCAAGTAGATCAACATACCCAGGTACAAACGATTCCGGCCCGCATTGGGGTAGAGTCCGCCAAGCGCCTTTCTTTTCTATTGCTTGGTGCTTCCCTGTTATTGGCGGGTTTGAATGGGTACCTTCAATTGTATTCTTGGCCGCTGGCTATTGGTGTGCTGGCCTACACCATCATCACCTTCGGTTTAGTCCGGAATGCTTATCCGACTCGGAGTGATTACTACTACACCGGCTGGCTTGATGGTACTATGATCTTACAAGGGCTACTCCTGGGCCTTTGCTTTTGGCTCTTGTCCTGATTGGGACAGTAGCTATCCATTCTGAAAAAATAAAACAACGCCTGCGCTGTTTTCGCGTTATCCCACAAAAGTAGAAACGATGCGATATTGGCTACTTCTCTTTAGTAGTTTACTGGTTTATCATACCTCCGGACAAACCTGCTGCTCCGGGGGAGTACCCGTTTCCGGCAATTTGGGTATGCCGGCCGGGGAGGTCGGGCTCCTGCAGGTCAGTATCGCCTACGATCAAAACCGGCTCAACACCCTGCAGACGGAATGGACCCGGCAGGAGGACGCCAATCGCACCCGTTTAACCCATAGTGCACTGGTCGAGTTGGGATACGTTTGGTCTCCGCGTTGGGCGGTCGATGTATTGGGTGCCTTTGTTGGGCAGGAACGACTCATTCAAACCCAGAGCGGTGGGGAAGATTTAGCCCGTACGATCGGCATTGGAGACCTAACTACCTTACTCAAGTTTAGTCCTCTTCTGCCTAAGCCAGGCCAAAACTTCGATTGGCAGCTTGGCTTGGGCGTAAAAGCACCACTAGGAGCTACTGACCGTGCGGCGGACAACGGCATCCCTTTTAATCTAGACTTACAACCGGGGAGTGGTGCCTGGGATCTGCTCGTTTGGACGCGTGCTTCCGTTGCGCCTTGGCAGCGCGCCAGTTCCCAGCTATTCGTACAAGGAGTGTTCAGTCGAAAAGGCGTGTTTAGAGAATACTTTGGTGTACAAGCTTATCAATTTGGGGCAGAATATCAGCTGCTGGCGGGCTGGTCTGATCGCTTTTTACTAGGACCGTGGATTATTGATCCACAGATGACTCTGCGCTGGCGAACCGCCTTAGAGGATCGCGTCGATGCCGCTATTCTGCCCAATACAGGAGGTGATTGGTTATTCCTTATTCCCGGTTTTATGCTTTGGCCGCAGCCGAATTGGGCGCTCCAGGCTTCTTTGGAGCTACCGACTTTAGCACGGGTAACGGGCACGCAATTAACCCCCACGTATCGGCTACAGATCGGATTCTTTTATCGCCTACAAACCCAATCTACGATTAACCCATAATGCATTGAGCATGAGAAATTATATCCTTTTCCTATTTGTGGTATTCGGTTTCATCGCTTGTGAAAAGAATGAAGCCCAAACGGACAACGAGATCTGGACGATTCCCTCGGAAGAAGTCCGCGATGGCGGACCCGGCAAAGATGGTATTCCTTCCGTTGATGATCCCGTCTTT
>JBCDIO010000312.1:0-5228 GCA_038748815.1 Bacteroidota bacterium | reverse complement strand
GGTAGCCAAAGTCTACAGCTATTGCAGGATTAAGTGGAATCTTAAAACCGGCGAATACTCTATTCTGCCCAAAATAATTTTTGTTAGCCCATTCTCCGTGATTAATAAAAATTCCTTCGGATAGAATCAAAAAAATAGATCGTTCTTCGGATAATCGAATGGGAATTTTCACCCCGATCTGGTGAATAATGAAATAGCGAAAACGGTTATTATTTTGCTCCTGATTAAAGCGAAGCGTCTGAGTAAGACCTACCTGTCCGATCTTATTTTTTACGGTCAGCCGCTGATAGAATCGATGAATAGTAATCTGCTCGGGCAGGGGTTGTTCTCCATAGGGAAAGCGTTCAATCCACTCGTATCCCCCACCCCATCCGATTTCTTTGCGAGCTTGATGGGCCAAACCAAAACGCAAAAGGGATTGCTGCCAATTCATCAAAAAATCGTTTCTACTCCAGGCATAAAGCACTTTGGCAGAAACCTTTTCCTGTACTTGGAACGTGCCGTCGTAGACCCACCAAGAATGAAAATGATTGGCTTGCTGACCATAGCTACTACACGAGGCAAAGATACTAAACAAGCATAGGATATACCGTTTCATCTATTCGGCCTTATTTCTTCTGACCAAAAAATCGGATCACGGAGCCCAGCCCTTGATGGCGATTCCCTTCTGATAATTCAACCACTCTTTCCTCCAATTCCAGATACTTGTAATTAGGGAAATACGATTGGATTTCGGCTACCGAAAAGAGCATTTCGAGCTTTCCGGGGCCGCCTACTTGTCCATTCTTGCCCCGATAAGCTAAATGGGATTTACTGTAAGCCTCAAAGAGGAGGTACCCACCCGGTTTGAGATAGGAGTCAATCAGGCGATGATAATCCATGCGCAGGTGGGGAGGAATATGCGCGTAGATGAGCGCAGCGGCATCGAAGGCTTCGGGCAGAAAATCTAGATCAGGTAACTCTCCAACCCGATAATCCAGCCGAACCTGATATTCTTCAGCCAGCCGTTGGGCCTTTTTATACCCTTCCTCACTAATATCGTAAGCACTCACGTCCCAACCTTGTTTGGCGGCATAGACGGCATTCCGACCTTCCCCTTCCGAGCCCATAAGGATCGCTCCAGATCCAGAAGTCTGCTCTAGACATTGTTTAAAATACTCGTTGGGCTGAGTACCATAGGCAAACTCTTTTTCCCGATACCGATCATTCCAGAATGCAAGCCAGTTCTTATCCATTGCTACTTATTTTGAGTATTAACTTTTCCAAAAGGGGTAAGAGAATGAAAACCATCCAGGGAACTAATACAATGGTTAAAATGAATGTCTTTTGGTAAAGCGGTAAGCTAGCTAGAAGCGAATCAAAAAAGAATAAGACCAAGGTAATAGATGGGTATATCGCTACCCAGATCTTAATCGCTAGCATCCATTTTCCTCTATTTCCCATAAGTCTATGTTCTATTGTTTTTTATTACTACAAAGAAAAGGGAAAAGAGGTAGTAGGAGTAGGACGAACCTAAAGTCTAATAGGATTTATTTAAAATTCGATCGAAATTCGAGGGGAGTCTGCCCAACCTGTTTTTTGAAAAAGCGCGTAAAGTAAGACACATCTGTATAACCCAAGTTGTACGCTATTTCTTTAATCTGGTAATCGGTCGCTAGTAAATGCCGTTTCGCTTCCAGAACGAGTTGTTCATTGATTACCGCGGAGCAGGTTTTACCAAGATGTTTTTTAGTAATTTGGTTTAATTGGTACGAAGAGATGTTGAGCAGTGCCGCATAATCGGCTACGCCTTTATGCTCCCTTAAATGCCCTTCGAGAAGCGTCAAGAATTGGTCTAGTTGGCCAAGATACGGGGAGGGCATCGTCGGTGAATGAATGTGATTATACTTCCTCCTAAGTTCGACCAATAGCAGCCGAAAGTAGGCTTCCAAAGCCGATTGCTGATAAGCTTTAGCGTCCTGGTATTCCCGGAGCATAGCCTGTAGAATTGCTTTGATCGGCAAAAATTCTGACTGCGAAAAGAAAAAGGGCATTTTTCGGCTCAGCTGCCGTAGGTTTTGAGCCTACCCTCCCGATTCTCCTTGCCCATAATCGGCCCCAAAATTTAAAATATACCCACTTGCGTTAGAACGTAGACAGAGGGAATGCACCTGCCCGGGACGAAGTAAAAAAACGCAATAAGGCTGCAAAGAATGTTCCGCAAAATCAATGAGGTGTTGTCCTTCTCCTCGCTCTAAAACCAAGCAAAAAAAGAAGTCGTGCCGATGTGTTTTTTCCCATAAATCCTTCCCCTGCAAGATATCTTGCAAGTTTCGGATTCTGAACGGATTGGGTTCCGAAGCAATCGTTTTAATGGGGATATTTTCCATTACCGTTCCTAAGGGCCTGTTTGGAAGCCAGCCTGTTAAGGGTGCAAACCACTTATTTTGCTGGCCCCCAGTTGAAAGATATTTATACCCAAACCACTCTGTATGGGGTATTAAAAGCTTAGATAGTTCCCTATCATTGCTTAACAAAAGTCGTAGCAGCAGAGATACCATCCGAATAAAGCACCTGTACCCGATAGAGCCCAGGTACTAATCCAGCCGAATGAATTTCCAAGAACGCTGGCGTCACCGAACCAGGACAGGCTACCCGCTGTCCCGCACTATTAAAGACCCAATAGCTATCGATCTTTTTTCCAGCTAGCTTTTCCACGTACAGTATATCGATTACAGGATTTGGAAATGCTCGGGCCCTGACCGATCCGGTAACCTCCTGTACACTAGATGTAATATCGACAGTTAAAAACCCCGTTTCTGGCAGGTTATCAAAAATAAACCGGTTATTGGCGTCGCAATCGAAGGTAGAGCTACCCAGCACTAAATTAAACCGTCCATCTTCATCTAAAGTTGAGAGACTCATATTGACAATAATCGTGGAGTCATTCTCCCCAAACCGAGCTTGCTGCTCCAACATAATATTGGAAAATCCGTAGAGCTGATCGGGGGCAATGAAATTACGATTGATGGTAAAAACGACCTCGGGAGCCAAGTCCATATTAGATGGGAAGTCCCACATAAGGCCATTGTCAGGAACCAGATCCGTATCGATACCAAATACGATTCCCAGGTCCCCCGGTATTTCCGTATGCAAGGCAATCTCAAACCACAAGCTATCGGCCGCTTCGTCGATGGCATAGGAAACCGAACGCAAATCCGCAACGCCATTTAAGGTCGGATCATTTTCAGGGTCATTCTCCAGGAGAATGAAATCCTGGGCAAATAAAGAAGGAGCCAGGCAAAGGCTAAGAAATAGTAGTGTGTACTTCATATTTAGGTATGTTTTTGGTGGATAATTATGGAATAATGCCTCCAATGTAATAACAAAAGTCAGAGTCTATTCATTCCATTTTTTCTGACGAATGTAACCAAGAAATGGTTTGGGTATTAACTGTATATATACCCCGAACCGACAAAGTTTCAAAATCACTTATCGTATGAAATACATCGAAATCCTTTTTGTCTGCCTACTGATGTTTAGCTGCGAAGCACCACCTACCGATATATTGTACGAAAAGATCACGGAACGTGGCATCCACGCAAACCTGCTACACAGTCCGGGAAACAGAGATCACCCGCTGGTCCTTTTGGTGCCAGGCTCCGGAGCCAGCTTTCTGCCCAATAAGTTGGTATCTGGCTTGGTAAAGAGTGGCTACGATGTACTTTCCATCGCCTACAAGGGCCAAAGGGGACTCCCCAAAAAGATAGAAAGAATTCCACTGGAGTATCTCGAAACAGTCATCAACTACGCAAATGAACGGTTTCCGGAACGTAAGTTGGTCCTACTTGGCATTTCGAAGGGAGCCGAATACGCCCTTACCTTCGCAAGCTACTATGACTTGGTCGATGGCTTAATTGCTTATGCTCCCAGCGCCTTTGTACTACCCAACCATGTCTCCGTTCAGAAAAGTTCTGAGCAACATTCCTCTTGGACCTGGCAGGGGCAAGAAATCCCGTTTGCCAAACTGGCTCCCTTCCAGGAGCCCGCTGGCATGGTTACATACCGCCATTACATTAGTCCTATCTTTACCGACTCTATTCCGTTTAACCAAGCCCGAATCCATGTCGAAAAAATCCGCTGTCGAATCCTCCTATTATCCGGAGCGGATGATCAAGTTTGGCCGGCAAGCGATATGGGTAGCATGATCCAATCCATTATAGAATCAGTCAACCCTACCTTGGAGGTAGAGCATATTTCCTACCCAGATTGTGGTCATCAGTTTGTCTGGTTCCATGAGCAAGCACCAGACTCCGCTCCAGTTTATCAATCCATGCGTTTAACCGGTATCAAAAGACACAAATTTGTATTTGGAGGTACCGAAGAAGCTACTAGGGCCGCTATGGTAGATAGTCGAAAACAGATCCTTCGATTTTTAGCAGAATTTTAGACCTTTCTGGTCTAGCCTATTCTCCCCTAACGAAACCTTGAAAAGAATAACGAATACCCACTAGGTAAATGAGATATTTGAAGGAAGCCGAGCTAGTTGTCCCCAAAACGAAATGGTTTAGGACCATATCCCGAATGGACAATTAAATCAGTGCTTGTTTGATTGAAGTCATTTTATATCGGCCACCATCGATTATCCAATGTGCTATTCGTAATTTAAGATTATTGAATGAATTCAATCTTCTAAGCCACCAACCATGGATGATTATAAGCGAAGATCCTTTATTAAGCTCAGTGCCTTAAGCTTTGCCGCCATTGCCTTACAGCTACCTACCCTCTCCGCCTATGCCCAACAAGCGAATAGTCACTTTGGAAAATGGGATGCCAATACCCCATTAAACTGGGATGCCTTCCTAGAACAGTTAGCTAGCCTGGCACAAACCCAACACGATCCATCCTGGAACCAAAAAGCCTACACCCGAAAGGTCAAGCGATTATTACTTGCCTGTAATTTTCCTGAATTTGAGAACATCAAAAAGGAAATGGACGCCTACGAAAATCGGAGACTTGACTGGTTTGAAGCGGCCAGCTTACACTACGAAGCCGACTTCCAGGTATCCTTGTTTCAATTTGAAAAAGGCGAATACATTCCCCACCATGACCATCCGGACATGACCGGCGTGATCAATGTCGTTTCTGGAAATATTCTGGCTAAGAACTACACCATCGAGGAACAACTCTCGGAGACTAGAGAGATGGTAGAAAATGGGGAGAAAACCCTCCGGCGAAAGTGCCTACTC
>JBCDIO010000311.1:0-5254 GCA_038748815.1 Bacteroidota bacterium | reverse complement strand
TTCGCGAGAAACAAGGCTCGCAGAGACCACAAAGGGTTCGTAAAGAATACAGAAGTCCAGAACTAGACCGACCAAGGTCAGCTGAATCCCCTTTGCCTACTTGGCATATTCTTAGCGTACTTCGCGGGAAACAAGCTCGCAGAGACCACAAAGGGTTCGCAAAGAACACAGAAGGCTGGAACTAGACCGACCAAGGTCTACGAATCCCCTTTGCGTACTTCGCACATCCTTAGCGCACTTCGCGAGAAACTCGGCCTGCAGAGCACACACAGGGTTCGTAAAGAACACAGAAGGCTGGAACTAGACCGACCAAGGTCCCCGAATCCTCTTTGCGTACTTGGCGCATCCTTAGCGCACTTCGCGAGAAACTCGGCCTGCAGAGCACACAAAGGGTTCGTAAAGAGCACAGAAGGCTGGAACTAGACCGACCAAGGTCTACGAATCCTCTTTGCGTACTTGACGTATTTTTAGCGCACTTCGTGGGAAACAAGGCTCGCACAACATACAAAGGGTTCGCAGAGAACACCAAGGGATGCATTGAAACTTCGTCGTAGGCCCTGTTAATATCCAAGGAGCCAGGATAGCAAAGGCAAGGGAATGCGCTCCATTCTTAAGGCTTATTCATGGATGCTTCCGCGTCGGCTATAACAGCGCTAGAATAAGTGGTACCAAAGGTTCTGGCCAACATGACTACCTGCTCTAGTGCATCTACTAACTGTGCTTCACTGAGGCTCCCCATCGGGTGACTGTAGGTACTTACTACGTATTGATCATAGAAACTATACTTGGCGTCCAGGGCCGTGCTGAAGTTTGCGATCAGCATCCGTTCCATTTCGTCAGCCCCGATGGTGGTTCGTTCTTGAATCGGGGTTAAAATGCGGATTCGGTTTAATTCTTCATTGGTCAGAATTAAAATCCAGCGTTCACCAAAGTAAATAGTACTCATTCCAGGTTCGTGTTCTGATTCTGCTGCTACTTCACTAAGAATGGATTGGATGCCCGCTTCGGTCATTCCTTTAGAATGCTGGCCTTGCGCGAAGGTAAAAGAGAGGAGTAAAAGGCCTACCAACGGGTAGGAGAAGAAAGGAAATCTGTTCATGGATATGGGATTTAAATCGGTTTTATCAAGATACATGAAATCCCAACCCGATACCGTCAGCCCGACGACGGGTAATCCCGGGCGCAGCTTAAAAAGCTGGCCCGAGAATCCGTAGCTTCACTATTGCAATATCAGTTTTTGTGTAATGGTAGCGGTGTTTTGACGAATCTCCAGGAAGTAAATCCCTTTGAAGTCGTTGGTAAGATCAATTCGATCTTGGAAAGGACCACTAAACTCACCCAGTTGGTAATCATAGATTAGTCGTCCTTGAGCACTAAATAACCGAACACTAGTTGGACCGCTTTCAGGCAACTCAAATTGTAGGTTGAAAATGCCCATTGAAGGATTGGGGAAGATATTTAACCGTTCAATCTGCAGGTCATTCACGATTGGCATGTCAATGCCTTTCTTTTCCTTCATTTCTCGCGCTTCCTCTTCGGTTACATCTTCCATTGACATATCGACTTCCATTGGTTCAGCGGTGGTTTCTTCGGGGGCTTGAGCAGTCAGAGCAATGGGTTCTTCTTCGGTTTCTTCTTCTACTTCTTCCTCTTCCATTTCTTCGTCACGCTCCGCACAGGGGCCGGTTTTGGTTTCTTCGTAAGATTTGATTGGCAAGGTGGCCGTATAGGTTGCCGCTTCCCGAACAAACTGAACTTGTACATCATCACCTACCTCGCGGTTATCAATAGCAGCCCCCAGATCGTGCCAATCGTAGGTAGGAATATTATCGACCTTCGTGATCAGATCGCCATCTTGCATCCCCATTTCTTCCGCAGTAGAGCAGTCTACAATTGTAACCGATACTCCTTCTCCCCGGTTATTAGAATTATTATGCCAATTCTGACTAACGCCTAAGAATGGATCATTCTCCGAGCTTCGATGCACTCGTTCGGTTCCTTCTCGGGTGCCTATGATCGCTCTTTGCTCGATCGTTTTCCCCTGGCGAACGTAGGTAATCGAAGTTTCATCACCCGGTTTCGTATTCTCAATCGCATCGTGAAAATCCCAATCTTCGGTAAGTTCTTTTCCGTTTACTGCATAGATGTAATCAAATGGCTGTAATCCCATTTTTTCCGCCGTAGAGTTCTTGTAGATACTAGTTAGGTAAACGCCTTCCGAATTTTCGAAGCCTAATTTTTCTGCTTTGGAATTGGAAACACCATTAAACCGAACTCCCAAAAATGATTCTTGAGCAGCAGATACGTTAACAATAGACAATAGGAGTAGAGTTACTCCACTTACGTAAAGCAATACATTTTTCATAGCAATCTGAATTTAGTTTCCCTATATACGAGGGCCATTAAATCTTGGATCACTACTATCAGAAAAATGTAAAAAAGATGGGCATGCAAAGTCGAACTCTACATGCCCTGCTAATACTTTATGACCTATGAAGTACTTAATCGGTCCGCACGTGGAGCAAATCTCCCAAGCGATAAAAGGCTTTTTCCCAGTTCTTACTAGCAAATACCCACTTCCCAGATTTATAGCCCTGAATGGCGGAGTAGTACTTATTTTGAACTTTCCAGATATCGGGAGCAAGTCCCATATCATTAATAATTTCCAATGTTTCGACCAAGCGATTCAAATCTCCAATGGTCAGCTCTCCTTTTTCTAACTTTTGCAATTCTCGGAACAAGCGCTCACTCAAAGAAAGTTTTAAAGAAGTCGCATCATTAATTTGGACATTCCACTTACGTAATTCATTGGACATCCGCTTAAGCTCCTCGACGTTCTTAAGTGCTCCATTACCGAAGAACTTGTGCATGTCCTTATTGATGATAAACTGCACCGCCGAACGGTAGGCACTTGGAATGGGCAGATCAGACTGCAGCATTCCGGACATCAACTGATAATTATCGTTGTAAATATCTCGGTAGGAATTCTCGGCCTGATTTAAAGCTCCATCGGTGATCTGTTTTAATACTTTCCGTTTTTCATCGCGGAACAGATGCCAGATGGTATATTTCTTGGAGCCGAAATAGTCTTGTAATTTACCAATCAACTCGCCGAGGTTCCCTTTATTGAATAAGTCAAATAAGTCCGTATGCATGGCATCGAATTCGGGGCGATCCATCTCAATGGCAATATGCCCAATGATGGTTTGCTGCCCAAGGTAGAGTGCCGCAAAGCTGAAGTGCTTCTTGGAATACGTAATGATCGATTGAACCGTCGTTCTTCCCACAACCAACCGTTGATTTCCGGCAATCAGGCGCTCAAAAACCTCTGCACTCGCTATGTAATTGAAGAATTCTAAGCTTTGGGGATATCCTTCAAATAAAGAAGAAACGGCATAGTGCATACCCACCCGCTCCAAATCTACCTGTGCCGGAGACACATGTTCATCGTATGGAGCTAGGCCATTCTCATAAATATTACTGGGAATAGTGGCAAGTCTTTCTTTAAATTCCGGGTGCAAATCAATCTCACCAATTTGCCGTGCATAGTGAACCGCACGGTTGGCATATTGCAGAATTTGCATCGTCTCAATACCCGAAACTTCATCAAAAAACCATCCACAGCTTGTGTACATTAGAAGGGCATGGCGTTGCATCTCCATGGTCCGTAAGATCTGTGTCCTTTCCTCTTCCTCCAGTTCTTTTTTAGCGTGTTTGGCTAAGAATGCTTCCAGGGTTTTTTCCTCCCGGTTTAGCATTATTTGAATGTATTCATTTCGAGCCTGCCAATGATCCTTGAGAAGCTTTCCACCTACCTCTTCAAATAACTCAATTAACTTGTCCCGCAGCCAGTCGAGGCTTTCCCGTAATGGAGCTCGCCACTCCTGATTCCAACCGGGATTACCGCCAGAATTACAGCCACAGTTACTCCGCCAACGTTCAACCCCGTGGACACAGCTCCAGGAGGAATTCTCGTGAATTTCTGCTTCGTGAGTCACTGGAAAACGCTCCAGGTAAGCCCCGTAGTTAATCAATTCTACTTGATCCGAATCGTGCATATGATTCAAGGCCGAAGCTAAGGCCATTTCACCGTAGCGGTGATGGTGTCCATAACTTTCTCCATCCGTAGCAATGTGCAGAAGCTCTGGAGTGTTATTTTCTGAGAAGCTGCCAGTTAAACGATCCGCAAAGTATTTCCCATCCATTAGCAACCCCTCAAAAGCGACCGCTTGGGAGACGTCTCCATGATAGAAAAATAGGGCGATCTCTTTGCCCGAGGGGAGCTTACAACGGTAGGGGCGACGCGTGTCTAAGCTGCCTTCATCGACACCCTGCCAATCTTCACTCCCGATGGGGCGCACCGATTTGGCTTGTCTGGGGGCCAAAATGGTGAATTTAATGTCCTGCTCCGCGAGCACTTCCAAGGTTTCGGTATCTACCGCTGTTTCGGCTAACCAGATACCCTCTGGCTTACGACCAAAACGATGCTCAAAGTCATGGATACCCCAATAAACCTGCGTCTCTTTATCTTTTCGATTACAGAGTGGTAAAATCAGGTGACTATGTACCTGCGCCATGGCCGAACCATGTCCATTGAAGTGTTCCATCGACTTCTTGTCCGCATCCAGAATGGCCTGATAGGTTGCTGGATCGGCTTGTTCCATCCAACTTAGCAGCGTGGGACCAAAATTGAAGCTGATGTATTGGTAGTTATTGAGAATATTTCGGATGAAGTTATTGTCATCGAGAATCCTTGCCGCAGCGTTACGGGCGTAACATTCGAAGTTGATTCGCTCGTTCCAATCGTGGAAAGGAGCTGCTGAATCTTGAATCTCAATGACTTCTAACCAGGCATTTTCGCGCGGCGGCTGATAAAAATGGCCGTGGATACAAACAAATTTGTTATTTGCACTCATAGGTCTGGGTTACCAGGGGGATGTTCAATGCGCGCAAAATAATTGAATTTGCTCATTAGCGCAGCAACAAGCGTTTACTTATAATCCAACCGACATATTGTTCAAATTACCATTTCTATTGACAACCAAGGCATAACAAGTTGTTTGCGCCCACTGCAATTTATGTTGCAAAAATGAAAAAACAGGTATCTACGGCCAGACGACATTCCTTCTATTAGGTCTTTCTCACAAATTTCTAATCATTTTACTTGACATATCAATTAATTGCTTGTAGATTTGTTGATATGTCAACGATTAAAGATAAGCCGCTGGAGAATGTTCTATTTTTTGCCATTGAC
>JBCDIO010000310.1:0-5257 GCA_038748815.1 Bacteroidota bacterium | reverse complement strand
GTGCTACTTGTCTCGCCATAGGCGGATCTATCCCGCCTGACGGCGAGGCAGGTCTGCATGCGCTCTCCTACGTGAGTGGTATGAGTATGCAAGTCCTGATGGGTATAGTCGCAGTGCTACTTGTCTCGCCATAGGCGGATCTATCCCGCCTGACGGCGAGGCAGGTCTGCATGCGCTCTCCTACACTTACCTCTCCAAAAAACGAAATAAATAGCTGATAACCAAAAAAATAGCTTTTTAACATTTCTCCGATTTTTGTCAGAAAAGTGCTTTTCAATATATTCTGAAAGAATTATACGACCTTTTTACCAGTCACAAATTGAAAATTATTCGGATTATTTTTGGAAACCAAAAAATTAATCGACTGATAATCAAACTGGTAACCCTAAATAGAGCATATTGTATTTTCCAAAACTTTAACGTTTCCGAACTTTTCCTGATTTGGTCTAAAAAAATATGTATAATTTATTCAAAACCAATAATCTAAAATACCAACAAATTGTTATAACAAAAAATTGACGTTCGTGTACACCGTACTTTAGATTCGTCTAAATGTTAAAAAGTGTTAAGAAAGACACCTCTTTTTCCCTAAAAACCGATAAACAAACACGCGCATCAAGACTCAAAGCCTTGGCTAAAAACATCCCCATTTTTTGGGACGAGCTCCATTACTTACTCTTTCCCGAAAAAGTAGTTATACGGTCTTAGGATTCCTTTGATAACCTGGTGCTGCACCAACATTAGATCACCCGCAGGTTCCACCATGGCGTAGTACCGCTGAATCACCTCACTCTTTTTCTTACCATCTACAAAGGTGTCAAAAGTGGGAATCAGAGTAACCCGAACTTCTTCCTGGCCTTGCTCCTTCACAGTAATGTGACAAAAAGCAGGTTCGGTGATGATGCGTTCTTTCTCTTTGTTATTGTTCTCAAAAGCTTCTGCCGAGACCCGGTCATAAGACTCCAGATACCGATCAACAGCTCCGTCCAGTGGGTCACCTGGTAAGGATGGGGAGATTTCGTAATATGGTACTACAGCTGCTTTACCACCGTCTATATTCAACTTGAAAGATTTATTTCGTTGCTTCGGGAAATCAATGCTGATGGCCTCTACCTTTTCGGGGTTCACATCAAATAGTACTTTATCTCGCCATTTATCACCGAATATATCGTATCGCACCCGAACTCCACCCTGCATGCTGGCAATAGAAGTTACGTAAGGCATTTCGGAATTCTCCATAATCATATACGTCCCCAATTCATCGGGGGTGGTGCCACCTACGTAGTACGATTTCATCAACCGATCCCCTTGATCATAGATTTCTACTTTAATCCCCTGAGTGGACAAGTTTTCCACCATGGGCTGAATGGCCGAGCGGGGCGGAATATATTTGATATCCACTAAGCGGATTACTTGCAGTAAGTTCTTGACAATATTCGGATTAGCCGGAAACTGATCATTGTAAATCCAGCGATCTCCCTTACGGGTGAGAGTCGTTGTTTGCCCACGACGGTCCGCCAGAAAAATTTTATAGATATCGTCGGTGTTTTTAACGGAAAAGTCCCGTTCCCAAGCGGTATCACTGGCAATAGAGGAGTTGGAGGTTCCACTGGCCAAATAGTAGGCCACCGCAGAACCCAGTACGGCAGCAATAGCTACCAAAGCAATAGTCGATTTTTTCATAGCTTTCCTTATTATCTAAATAGCGGGGCGACTTAAGCATTAAATCGACGCCGACGCCAATAGTTGAATCCAAAACCAAACACCGAAATAAACACAAAAGGAATAGCCAGGTTTAAGAACTGCCACTTGACTTTTTCGTCTTGCGCTTTAACGACGTTCAATAGGCGTAGCTTAATCTCCTTACCACGGGCTTCGATCACTCCATTAGAATCCAATAGATAATCGATACAATTCATCACTAAGTCTTTATTAGCGTACACTCGGTTATCGTAGCGGTTAAAACCAAGGGGTTGGGCCGCTCGCCCTTCCGGGTCGGTAACAAAGCTGCGAGCTACGTCTCCATCCGCAATAACGATCATTTTGGTTTCGTCAGAAACGGGTTTGTACTGCACATTCAAAGCCTGTAAACCCGCCTGCATCTCTTGCGTCAAGCGGTTCTCATACAACGATGGGAATGTTCCTTCTAATAGGACCGCTAGAGGAATATTGGGTTTGGTAAACTTACTTGGATCTGGATCATAGCGAAGAATTTCAAAGTTTAAGCGAACCGGTAAGAACTGCTCTCGGCTATTCGGTGAAGAACGAAACAAAATCGTTTTTTCTACGGGAGTCTTTGTTCGTACGGTATCCAATCGGCTCGGGAAGAACAAGTAAAAATTATCCAGCCCTTTCACAATCGGGTGGTCTACATCCGGAGTAATTAATGGATGATAAAACCACGGAAACAACTGGGTATCCGGCCGGCCACCCTTCATTCCTACCACCAATGGGATCTGGGTACATTGAAGATCTAGTACTAGGTTGGGCTGAATACGAACTCCGTATTTAAAGAGCAGATCATCCAGATTGATGGGGTGATCACGGGGTACAAACGAAGACCCATCGATCCGCAGACTATCTAACTCCGCATTCACCTTATCAATCATCCACAGAACCTTTCCCCCATTCATCACGTATTGGTCTAGCTTAAACTTATCTCGTTCGGAGAACGGTACGGTTGGCTTGGCAACCACCAACAGGTCAATCTGCGGCGGCACCTGATAATTGGAATCTAGGTTAAAGCGCCCTACTTCGTAATAAGGCCGTAAGGAACGGGTAAGATCTTGGGTTTCCAGATTGCTCAATTCGCCCCGGCCAGAAGTAAAAGCTACGACTGGCTTACGATCCAATTGCAATTTCTGGATTGCATTCGCCAATTTGTACTCTAGCAAATTGATCGAGTTATTGAGTACTTCTTCCTGGCTCAAATCCCGTTGTTCTTCTAATAGATTGACGGAAACAGAACGGCCCTTGTAATAGAGTAGCACGTAGGGATAAATATACCGCTCTTCGGTTCCATCGATAGATCGTATCAGAAAGCGGGTAGGGACAATACCAGCTTCCGCCATTTCTTTTATTCGCTGATTCACCTCTTCTGGTTCCCCCTGACGGATGTCTTCGAATTCGTATTCCAGCAAACCCGACAGATTGCGAAAATCGTTTAGCATCTCGCGAGTTGCTTGTTGTAATCGCTTAAAATCGGCCGGAAAATCTCCTTCTAACAACACCTGAGCATAAACTATTTCATCTAAATTCTGCAGTAACTCCTCTGTCGGCTCGGTGAGAGTAAAACGCTTTTCTTCGGTTAAATCAAGGCTCCCAAATAGGGAAAAGCTACCGAAGGTGGCGTTTCCGAGTATGTTCACAAACAAGAGAATGAGCGCAAAAGCCCCCATACTGATGATCGCTTGAAGTCGTTTAGTTCGATTCATAAGTTAATGCACTACCAGGTTCAATTACCATTTACGGCTACCCAAAGAAGTAACCGTCAGGCCAATAAAGAAAGCGGTGATCGAAAGGAAATACAGAATATCCCGCGAGTCTAGTACCCCGCGGCTAATAGAGTTGTAGTGAAACTCCACCCCCAATTTTTGCACTAGCAGATCTGATTTCCCAAAGAAAAAAGGCAATTGACTAAAAAAGAAAAAACCCCAATGTACTAGGAAGCAAAGGAAGGTTGCCAACACAAAAGCTACCACCTGATCTTTGGCCAACGAGGAGGCGAAAACACCAATCGACACGAAAGTGCCCCCCAAAAAAAATAGCCCAATGTAAGATCCCATAATCGCACCACTATCCAGATTCCCTCTAGGACTTCCCAGTTGGTATACTGTATAGTAGTAGATGATTGTTGGAAGCAACGCAAACACCACAAGTAAGAGGCTCGCCAAAAACTTACCAAGTACAATCTCTAAATCACTCAGTGGGCGGGTCGTTAGCCATTCGATAGTTCCTACCTGCTGTTCTTCGGCAAAAGTACGCATGGTGATTGCAGGAATCAGGAACACGAAGATGATTGGGGCAATACTGAATAGCTGGTCCATAGTGGCCAAATTTTGCTCCAAGAGGCTAAACTCGGAGAAAAACCACATAATCAACCACATAATTACCAGAAAGACGCCTATAACAACGTACCCAATTAGGGAACTGAAGAAGGCTTGAATTTCTTTCGAAAAGATACTCCACATAGTCGCTCAACTAAGGTTTTTTCGTTCTGGGTTGAACGAAGACCGGATTGCGGTCTACGTATATTAACAAGCACTTAAATAGTTTTTCCTTTACTTCATCGGCCGTCAGATCCAATACACTTTGGGTCAGTTGTTCATCGTCTTGAATCCAGCGCAAAAAATTACTGTAGGTAAAACGAACATTTTCTCCCGTGGTGAATCGCAACAGGCGTTCCTCGATATAATAATACTCCCGTTCTACCACGGTTTCCCGAAACGGTTTTCCAGTAACTGGATTGTAAACGGGCATCCATACTTCCCGGGTTTCGCTGCGCTCAAAGGCGTAATAGCAAATGTTGCCCCGGACTTGTAGGCCCGCAAAGGTAGCCAAATCTTTTCTGGCCACTTCCCGGTCAATTTGTACGTACGGAATACCGGCCAAACATACGCCCCATACCTCCTCCAAATCCAGGGTATCGCCCGCCCGGGAGCCTTCTTCCCGCACGATCCAGGCAACCTGCGTAAGGAAGGTCTGCGGATTAGTGTAGAGGTTACTCCGTACTTGATCCCAGCGTAAATCCGGGGCATTTTGCTGCCAGCTTTCCAGGCTTAAATAGATTCCATCAATAAATTGAAAATTCTTAGTTACCTCCTGCGCTTGGCTGGAGGCACCCAAAAAAACAAACCCTAAGATGGCAATCCAAATTTTCATTTAACCATTGGTTAATTGCTGGAAAATAGACTCCATAGATTCTAACTCCCGACGCAGTTCTAACAAAGCGACCTTTTGATCCATTGCCAGTTGAAATAGAGCCGGACGAATATCGGTATTTACGCTTGCGGCTAGCTGGTAACGATTGGCACTTAAAGTCTCAACCCGGGTTACTCCTTTTACCTTTCTTAAAATATCGGTAGTTACCGATTGACCAAACTCAACGGTCACCAACGATTCTTTACTAATATCGGCTCGCAGCACATCGATGGTATCATCAGCAACCATTTTTCCTCGATTGATGATTACCACCCGATCACAAAGTGCTTGTACCTCTTGCATAATGTGTGTAGAAAAAATCACTGTTTTCTCTTCT
>JBCDIO010000309.1:0-5274 GCA_038748815.1 Bacteroidota bacterium | reverse complement strand
TTTTTCCGGAGGTGCCGAATTTTCGAGTATGTTACAAATGACTAACCGGGCTATTTTTATTGGCGAAGAAACGGGTGGTACCTACGAAGGGAATGTGAGTGGGTATTCTGAAACTACCATATTGCCAAATACCAAAATAAGGGTTGATATTCCCACCGTTCACTTCCAAATGGATGTAGAACCAATCTTACCTGGTCGAGGGGTATTGCCCGATTACGAAGTGCGCCAGACCTGGGCTGATTATATGGAAACCCGCAATGCCAAACTTGATTTTGCGCTTTCGCTGATCAGGCAATAAATTTGGGTAGTCGCTCGATTATTTCTTTCTGATCTTAGCCTTATACGACAATCGACGAAGTCCAATCCCAAAGCGATAAACAGGTACTATGTCGGTACTTTCATGGCTGAAATATTCATCAACCATTCCGAAGGCAGTAGGTGTCATTCCTTCTTGAAAGCTATTGGTCCAAAGGTTTAAGCGAGTATCGACTACCAGCTGCCAGTGCTTCTCGCCAAAGGGAATCCCCAGTTGATAACCAATCGTGGGTGCCCAAAAGAAATCATTGCGCAGCCAGTGATTTTGTCCTTTGTGCATAAAGAAATCTTGGTTATTTACGTCTAATGCAATCCGTTGTTCGATGGCTTGATGGATGGGGGCAATGGTGGAGACGGGCAGGTAGTAAAATTCGGCACCCGCATAAAAGCCGCGTAAGAAACGAACGATTTCTGACATACCTTCCTGGGGACCAGTGGGGTGTTGGAAGCGAAGCATCAAACCGCCGCGAAACCAAGGGTAAATCCCACTGGAAGAAACGAATTGTTGTTCTCCAGCATCTACGAGTAATTCCCGAAAATAGGTACCCTGGAATTCGTATTGCATAAAGTCTGCCCCAATTTGTAGCCCCAACATAAGCGGGCTACGCCCGAGCTGAAAATTATAACTAAGGTCTAGACTACCCAAGCCTTGTTCAATAATCGTCTCGCGTTTTCCACGGATCGCATCCTTAGTGAAGTAGTCTTTGGAGGCAAAAACCCGGAAGAAGTGGCGCCCAAAAGTTAGTGCCAACTGTTGTTCGCTTACGGTAAACTGATCGGTAAAAGATAGAAAATCCTTATGTACTAGCTCGCCTGAGGAGACGTGAAAAGGTCTTTGTTTAAGTAGACCCAAATACGCAGCTTCGGCCTTTTCTAAATCGTAGAGGTGGAAATACGTTTGGCTGAGTAATTGAAAGCATTCAACGCGCAATGCTTCCGATGAAAAATTCTGGCAATTCCGTAACAATGGTGGAATAAGATGCAGTTTACCTGCCCGAAAGTGGGCTCGAGCCTGTAATACGGCTTGATCACAATCCGAAGGAGTGTCTTGTGCTTGGCTGGTGGGAGACCAAGCTAGAAATGCCAATAAAATGATAAAAATAGAACGCTGATTCATGGACTCAATTTGACGCATTACACAATTCCAATAACTTGTTGAGCGAGGCGCTTTCGGTCTCTGTTTGGTTTTGGAGTTCCTCTAGTCTCGAGCGTATTTTTTGCATGTAGTAGTTCGGGTCAAGATTCCAATATTGAATCCCTCCGTGGAGATCTCCGGTAATGATGCTTTGGGTCTCCGGATCGTAAGTGATCGTGAGCATCCATTCTTTTCCCTCAAAAACCAGTGGTTCGTAGTCGATTTCCAGCATTTTCTGTGTATCCCAAATACTGAGGGTACCATCGAGGCTGGTGATGAACAGTATAGAGTCTTGCAGTAGAATATCCGATACCACCGAACCATGGGTCGGCAGCCGGTTAAAAATTCGGACTTTTTCTTCCTCAATCGTATAGATCAGAATGTTTCCATCTTCTCGGGTTGCCACCAAGGCAGTGGCTAGGGTATCCTGAAAGGGAAGATCGGGGATAGCTTGTAAGTGATTGATTCCACGGGGGAAGTTTTCTGAGAGAACATCGACTAGTTCTCGCCGCTGTAAGCTGGTACGCATCAATATGCCATCGGATCCTGCAAAAATGACTTCATCGTTATCGGGAATCATCGTAAAAGCATTGACGCGCGCTCCGTAACCCATTATGGGACGAGTCTCTTGCGTACGCAAGTCGTAGAGTCGGATAAAGTTGTCTCCACCCGCTGAGATGATCGACGATTCATCGGGCCAGAATTGGACTTGATTACTCATTTTCTCGCCGTGCAACTGAACGGTCTGGTGAACGGAGGATCGTTTATTCCAAAGATGTAAATCCTGGCCTCCGGAGGCAATCATCCAATCTCCGCTAGGGCTTGCAGCCCAGCGAATGAGTGGTTCTTTGGCAGTAACGGAAGCTAATGGATGATTTTCTAGTAGGCTATCTACAAAAACCCCCCAGGTGGTATCGTTCTGCCAGGCGGAGAGTTGCCCAGAGCTCCATCCGGACATCAATAATTTGTCATTAGGGTGCATTTGGAGTACCCGGACCGCTTCACTGTTCGGTTTCAGATAATCGAACGTTCCGTTATCGTGAAGACTTTTGGCAGCATCGTAAAGGGCAACTAAAAGAGTAGGGTCGTTAAGATTTCCACTATTTTGCTTGAGGCCTTGCATGGACTGGAGGGCGAGTCGGGTTTTGCGGTACTTTTGTTGGGAAGGGAGTTGCAGAGAGCTGAGAGCGTCTTTTTCGGCGAGGGCAATATTCTTTTCTTGACTAATTTGTTGATTCTCCGCTTTGAGGACTTGATTGACCGAATCTTTTTGGGCGAGTAAGATCTGCGTTTTAGCAGCTACATTTGGATCATTGCCTTTTGCCTCGTTCTCCAACTGTGTGATATAAGCTTGCTGAGCCCGGTCGATCCACGTTCGAAGTTTGTGTACCCGAGGTCGGTCATTGCACTCTTGGGCTTGCCGCAAATAGTGTATGGACTCTTTGTACAGCTGTGCATTGTAGGCTTTGATGCCTTCATTGAGTAGCTTATGAAAGCAGGTTTGGGCCGAGGTAGAGACACAGCAAAACAGAAAGAGTAATAGACTCGTGCAGAGGATTCTCACAGACATGAACAGTGGATTATAACTGGCAAAAAAGTGCCGGTACATACAACAAAAGCACCGTTCCTTAGTCCAGAGCCCACATATGCACCTTTACAAATATATTGTTTTTAACGATTCGTAAGCATATGAAAGTGTGTACTATATTAGGGTAATTTGGCAGGTGGTAGGGTTTGAAAAGGAAGTGGTGCTATTCAATGAGAAAACGGATGTATTTTTAACGTATATGTAAAAAAATTTACCTTTTACCTAAACAAGCAACGTTCATGGGATCACGACTGTCATTTAGGAAACCAATCCCTAGGGAAAATCTATGGTCATTTGCACAAATTCTCGTTTATTGTGTTCCTACTGTAGTACATCAGGGATAGGTTATCCGGCACCTTTGGATCGGACTTTCCTTCCATTAAAAACTAAAGCCAATGTTCAGACGATGCTTTGCGGTATGTGTGGCCGCCTTCCTACTTACTTCTTGTGTTAGTAAAAAGAAATATAACCTTCAACTATCTGAATTAGAAGCCCTTAAGCTAGAGTGTGCCGAACAGGTAACAACCTTATCGGAGCAGAATAAGGAACTGGAGGGTAACTTACAAGATGCGCAAAGTGAACTTAGTGTTACAAAGGGGGCTCTGCAGGCTGAAACGGATAAAGCAAGTGCATTGGCAAACGAAAATGAGTATTTAAAGGGTACCAATACAAACTTATTAGAACGCTTGTCCGATCTTTCGGTGATTAACAAGGCTGGCGCGGAAAGTATTAAAAAATCTTTGGAGGCCATTTCTGATCAGAATAAATACATCCAAGGGCTCAATGCATCCATTCAACAGAAAGACTCCCTTAACCTCGCTTTAGTTATGAACTTGAAGCGTTCCTTGGCGGACGTAAACGACGAGGATGTTACGGTAGAAGTAAAGAAAGGCGTGGTTTATATCTCCTTGAGTGATAAAATGCTCTTCCGTTCCGGTAGTTCTACCATTTCTTCCAAAGCAGACGATGTACTCAGCAAAATTGCCCAAGTTGTTAATGATCATTCTGATTTCGACATTTTGGTAGAAGGGCATACGGATAATGTCCCGATTTCTTCGGGTTGTGTGCAAGATAATTGGGATCTCAGCGTAGATCGTGCCACGGCCGTGGTGCGCGCGCTCCAGAATAAGTATAACGTTGATCCAGCCAGAATGACGGCCGGTGGTCGGGCTGAATATATACCGAAAGCAGACAATGAAACGTCGGAGGGGCGAAGTACAAATCGCCGTACGGAGATCATCGTACTTCCTAAGTTGGAGCAATTCTTTGAGTTGTTAGCTCCAGCCGGAACGAACTAGTCTGTTCTATGCTGTAATAGCAACGGCATTTGCTTTGGTTACCCGAAGCAAATCTTGTGGGGCAATGTGGATGAAGAGTCCTCGTTGCCCCGCATTTATGTATATACGCTCGTGGGCCAGTGCTTCTTCGGCTAAATAAACGGGAAATGGCTTTTTCATGCCAATAGGAGAACAACCTCCGCGGATGTAACCAACTGTAGCTAGTAGCTCTTTCATGGGCAACATGGCTACTTTTTTTTGCCGACTACATTTGGCTAAGGCTTTTAAATGAAGTTCTTGATTACCGGGAATAACGGCCACGGTAATACCTGCGGGCCCTTCCAAAACCAGCGTTTTAAAAATTTCATCTACAATCAGATTATTTGCCTTGGCAATACCATATACGGTAAGATCTTCGATATCATAGGTATATTCGAGGAGAGTGTGAGGTATTTTTTGCTGTTGTAAAATCCGAACGGCATTTGTCTTTTTGGCCATGGTAAATGACTTTGAGAAATGGCTAAAGGTAAGGCATCCTGCGAGAAAAGGGCGTTTTATGCCAAGATCGTTAAGGTTTCGCAAAATGCGCAGAGTGTTTCACTTCATCTCTGTGTTCTTTGCGTGTCCTTTGTGTTCTCTGCGAGAAAAAGGGAGTTTCACGCCAAGATCACTAAGATTCCGCAAAGTACCCGGAGTGTTTCACTTCATCTCTATGTTCTTTGCGTGTCCTTTGTGCACTCTGCGAGAAAAAAAGATATTTCACGCCAAGATCGCTAAGGTTCCGCAAAATGTGCGGAGTGTTTCTCTTCATCTCTGTGTTCTTTGCGTGTCCTTTGTGTTCTCTGCGAGAAAAAAAGATGTTTCACGTCAAGATCTATAAGGTTCCGCAAAGTAGGCGGAGTGTTTCTCTTCACCTCTGTGTTCTTTGCGTGTCCTTTGTGTTCTCTGCGAGCCAGGAA
>JBCDIO010000308.1:0-5275 GCA_038748815.1 Bacteroidota bacterium | reverse complement strand
CTTTCACCTACGAAAAACTATTACCCCAGCAGAAACACCCTGAGCAAATTCTGAAACAAGAAAAGTCGAGCTCAGCACTGGTGTTTTACCTAGGCATCAACCGCTCCTTTCCGGAACTCGGCGTGCATAACATCTTTTTTAGTCAGAACTATCAAGCGGAATACCAGCATATTTTCCAGAAAAAAGAACTCTACACAGACCCCACTATCTATCTCAACATCACCGCAAAAGCGGTCCCCGGTGATGCGCCAGAAGGTTGTGAAAATTGGTTCCTGATGATCAATACCCCCGTCTTGGATGGACACGATTGGGAGCAGGAAACACCCCGTCTCCGGGAAATCATGCTAGACAAAGTGAGTCAGGCTTTAAACTGTGATATCCGACCACACATTGAAGAAGAAACCATGATGAATCCGTCGCTGATCGAACAATGGTACAGCGGAAAAAAAGGATCCATTTATGGCAATGCTTCCAATAATCGGTACGCTGCTTTTTACCGACACGCCAATTTCAGTAAAGATATTCAGGGGCTGTATTTTGTCGGAGTTACCGTGCACCCTGGAGGAGGCATCCCCTTAGCCTTAAATTCGGCCAAAATTGCGGTGCGTTGTCTAGAGGAAGATCGGGGAAAGCTTAACTAAAGGAGCTTCGAATTATTCGCTCAAGATTGGCTCCTTTTTCACTAAACAGATCAATATGGGTATCTCCCCGTTCAAATAGAGCTATTTCGTGTTCTTTAAGCTTCTTTTGTTCCGCAAGCTCTACCTCTTCGTCAATCATATAGGCAAAGGCGTTATGGGTAGGGTCCATCGGAATTTCAATCTTACTGTTCGGCCTCAGCTGGATATGGTAGTAAAAAGCCGGAGAAAGGGTTTCTACGCTCGACTGTGCTCCGAACAGATCTCCTAAAGTCACGGTAGCCGTATACTGATTTGTTTCGAGCACCCCTAATTGTCCGCCCCGAAATAGATGTGTGGTAGGGTCCGAAAACTTATATTGTGTGGGCATATTCAACCAAATCTGAAATCCATGGTATGATCCCCCTTCTTCGAAGAGCCTCTGCCCCGTTTCCTCCATATGAATAGCTCCACGGCCAGAAAATACGTCGTAGGTATCACACCAGCATGGGGGTGTGCATCAACCTTTAGGGGATCGGTTCCGGCATTCAAATGAACGGGTCCAAACTCGTCCAGAAGCACAAAAGGAGAAACGTAATCGAGGTGATTACCGGCAAAGGCCCGTATATCGGTAAGGTGCCCACCATCGTTCGGTCCGCTTTTAGAATCCGATGTACTTTTCTTTGAGTTTTCCGAACCTAAATCCCCGACTGCCCTACGAGTAAAGAGCCTCCTACCACACTCGCTCCAACAATCGCAGATCCCTTGATAAAGGGACGGCGTTTCATATCGCTTCCTTTACTTTAGGATAAATGTCTTGGCGTCTTGCGCACTTTTCTCGGGATATTCTTCCATCGGAACATGCCCCACCCCGGGGTATACGATCAATTCAGCGTTAGGTAAATCTTGTACAAACTTGGGTCCGTGACTCACCGGGATCCAAGCATCTTCTTCGCCCCATTGTACCAGTGTTGGGCAGTTGATCTGGGGCAGAATATTCAGGTTCAAAACCGCGGCATTGCGCACTCGATCTATAAACGCCTGTCGATTACCCGTTCGCAAATACAGACCATAATAGCGCTCAATCAGTGCGGGAGTTACCAGTTTATCGTTTGCGTAAACATCCAGTAGACTTTTCTTAAACAAGCTTTTTGGTGTGAAGTTGCGTAGGAAGGCCGCCGTAAGATCACGACGAGCTAAACGAAAAGCCAGTGGATCGGGGCGATCTTCTTTTGGGTAGCCACTAGGATCAAGCAAGACCAACTTGCGAACCCGGTTCGGAAATTGGTGGGTGTACTGTAAAGCAATCGCTCCCCCCAAAGAGTTACCCGCCAAATAAAAAGAATCCAAATGCTGGGACTGCACAAAGGCTTCCAGGAAGCTCGCATAGTAGGCATAGTCGTATATCCCGTTGGTATTTGGCCCCGTCAAGCCAAATGCGGGTAGATCTAAGCTTACAATGCGGAAGTCATTCTTCAATAAACGAGTCCAGGCTTCCCACGTATGGAGAGAAGACGCCGTACCGTGTAAAAGAAGTAAGGTTGGCCCCTGGCCCGTTATCCGGTAATGCGTTTCCAGGCCCTGAATCTTCGCAAACTTGGAGTCTGGATAGGTAAACGAAGGGCGAAGTTCCGACAGACTTCGATCAGGGGCGTAGGAACGAGCAACCAATACGACCAGTAAGAGAATAATTACATTGGTCCCCCCAATTAGCCAGGCCCGTCCTTTGGATGAATTACTCATTCTGGATACATCGTTAAACGCTGCGATCGATGCATCGCGAGCCCGTAACTCTCGATAAACGCATCAAAGGAAATGGTTTGGGTGGAGTAATCAATCTCTAATACCCTGGCTCCTACTTCATTCTGCGCATTGCGCACCCCAAAGCCAGCGGAGATTATGACATTATTCGTTTCAATATCGTAATCGACATCCGAAATAATCTCTGAAAACAGTTGGGGGCCCTCTTCCTTACCATAGGTCCAGATTTGCTCTACTTCCAAGTTGTCCTCATCAATTCGATATTCTACCGCTCGGCTATATCCGCTGAAGTCCGAAAAATCGAAGTTTCGGAATTGGCCATTATCGAACAGGATCACATTTCCATTGGGCATGAGCTTGGTAGCGTGTTGGTACCAGTTCCATTCAAAGTCTGCTGCGTTCTGACCCCCTTCTTGGACATTGGGTGAATAGGGATTCCCTAACGGATCAACCGCTTCCAAGAGAAAGTTATCCAGGTTTTGACCCAGTCGGTTTTGCCCCCAACCTTCGTGGGGCGCCAATATCCAAACCAATTCATGCTCGTAATTAAGCTTAAATACCCCCTGAGTTCGCCCAGAAACGATAATGGTCTGATCATTAGGGTCATATAGCACGGCATTGCAGTGCACCCAATCAATGTACTGCTCGTCTAGCAGATCGATCAAGGAGGTCCGATATTCGTCCAGTAGTTCTCGTAAATCCCATTCCATGACAATAGCACCCGTAATCCGATCAATCTCAATGATATGATCTTCCACCGTAAAGGAACCATTCAAATGCGTAGAGCCATATTTATTGACGGTTACTAAGAAATTCCCATCCGGTTTCTCCTGCACGTGGTGGTGGAACCCATAACCGGGCATTTCCCACTGATTCAAGATCCGTCCAAACAGGTCAATTTCATAGATCTGAGCGGTGGCCAAATCCCCAAAATAAAAGTTCCCATTGGCCAATCGCTCGATGCCTACATCGTAGTATAGATTGTCTAAAAGGGTGCTTTCATTATAATCGAGATACCAACGGATATCTCCAAAAGCATCGAAGATATACGGGACGTTCGGATTGAAGATCGCTAAAGAGCTGACTAGTGTCCAACCTTCTTGCATAGACGCAAAATCCCGATTTTGGACCGTAATATTTGGAAGATCATCGTTGAGGGCCTGGGTGGTTATGGTAATACGAGTGGTGGTCCGCACATTGCCGTTAGGATTAAGCCAGGAGAGCTCCACCTGATTGGCGTAGTCGGCGTATAGACCATGCACCGGAACCGTTTGGCTTTCCGCATTGGTTGTAAAGGTATGCACCAGATCGGACTCTATCCCTTTCTGACCAACCACCCTAATTTGTACCCGTCCCGGCACTGGAGCAGATACCGAAACCTCGGCACTCAGCGGAGCAAAGCCACTGGGATTAAGAACATAATCGGCCGAGATGTTGCCAATAAAACCTAAGGTTTGATTTTGGGCATCTTCGTAATTGACCTCCATAGACCAGGCCAGGCTGTCTAAGGTCCATCCGTTTACACAGGATGCATCCAGGCTCCAGGTATTGCCATTCTCGAATTCCAACAGAAACGTTTCATCGACGGCATCTACTGACTTTACCAAGACTCCATTATTACTTAAAGTGGTGGTTTGATCTCGAAACGTTTCTAATTCCGAACAGGGCATCGGTTCGGTAGGAATGGGAATTACTTCGTCGTCATCTTTATCGCAACCGGTGAAAACAGCAACGATTAGTAAAGGAATTAAGCCGTATCGCAGAGTGCTAACACGGAACCGTTTTGGTAGAGGTGTGTAATCTTGCATTACGAAAGATACACATTCTGCCAGAAGCCATCTTTAGGAATTTAGCTTAACATTCTGGCACCACAACGGGAATGTGAATAGCTAAACCACCTTCTGCCGTTTCCTTGTAGTGATGATGCATATCCTGAGCCGTGTTCCACATTGTTTTGATCACCGTATCGAGGTGTACAATGGCGTGTTCTGGATCCGAATCAAGTGCCAGGTTAGAAGCAGTAATCGCTTTAATGGCTCCCATGGCATTGCGCTCAATACAAGGCACCTGTACTAACCCACCCACTGGATCACAGGTGAGCCCCAGGTGGTGCTCCATGGCGATCTCCGCAGCCATAAGCACTTGGCGGGGTGTTCCACCCTGGATCTCGGTAAGCCCAGCGGCAGCCATCGCCGAAGAAACCCCAATCTCGGCCTGACAACCACCCTGTGCGGCGGAGATCGTTGCCCCTTGTTTGAAGAGGCTGCCAATCAAACCAGCGGTCAACATAAAACGCTCAACGTCTTCCGGTTTATGTTGGGTTCCAAAACAATAGTTATACAATAATACGGCGGGAATAACTCCAGCAGCGCCATTCGTCGGCGAGGTCACTACCCTAGACAAAGACGCATTCTCTTCGTTGATGGCTAGGGCAAAACAAGAAACCCAGCGATTAATTCGAGTAAAATCTTGCTCGCTTGATCGGATTAAGGCTAACCAAGCATCCAGATCCGCTGATGTCTGCCCGTTCAAATATTTAGCATTGAGCTTCTTGGCCCGGCGTTGCACGTTGAGCCCTCCCGGTAGGATTCCGTCCTTGTGGCAACCGTGGAATGCACACATAGCCATGGTGTGCCAAATCTTATGCACCCGTTCCTTCACATAGTCGGCCGAATGCATAGCCAGCTCATTGGCGTAGACAATTTCTGAAATCGGTAAGTCCTGCTCATCACAATAGCGTAACACATCTACGCCCGAACCAATCGGATAAGGAACCTCAACCAAGTTATCCGGAGCCATTTCCTCTCCTTCTTTCTGGATAAACCCACCGCCTACGGAGTAATACGTTTCTTCGACCGTTTCTCCATCTTCCAGAAAAGCCCGAAACGTCAAGGCAT
>JBCDIO010000307.1:0-5276 GCA_038748815.1 Bacteroidota bacterium | reverse complement strand
CCTTGATGGTTTTTGACATTAGTCCTTATGCGGCAGGAGTGCCCGGTGTACAAGTGCGGTTTACCTTCTCCGGTACCTACTACTTTTGGCTGATTGATGATGTTCGATTGAGTGGTGAAAACCCCTTCCCGCAAACGTATCCAAGTAAGGTTGGAGAAGATCTTTTTGCAGCCGATGAACCCTATGCAATTGATGCGATGGGCGGTGCTTATCGACCCGATGAGCTCGTCGTTTATTTTAACGAATTTGATACCGTTGTGGGAGGTGGCATTATTCCAATTACCGAGACCGAAAAGCAACTGGTACGGGAAGAACTAGGCGTTGATTCCTTCGTCGTTTGTCCATGTGATTCCCTTTTAGAATTATGGGTTTTTGATGAAGACGGGGACAATAATGATCCTCCGGGCCCCAATTTGAATAGTATTGATATTCTTGGTAACAAAACGGGGGCCAAAGCAAAATCGGAGACCCTCGGTGTTGATTATAATTATCTGGCCATTTCAGATGTGGTGCCAACTGATGTGCCGGCCAATCAGGCACTGACAGGCATTCCTGCTGGCATTCAGCCCAGCGGAAATCAGGATGAAGTATTAGTAGCTATTCTAGATACGGGTATTGATTATGCCGAGCCGGATCTCATTAAGCATATTTGGCAGAATGTAGACGGAAGCTGTATTGGTCCCGATGATTATATTGGATTCAATGCCGTGAATCTAAATAATAACCCGATGGATAATAATCCGGATCGGCACGGGACTAGTGTATCTCGGGTGCTTCACCAAAATATGGTTACCACAAGTTGTAACTTCAAGTTAATGCCTGTGAAGACCCATCAGGGGAACGGGGTTGGTAGCTTGTTTAGCGTGAGTTGCGGGGCTAAGTACGCCGTAGAGGAGAAAGCGCAAGTTTTGAATATGAGCTGGGGGTGGTACGGAGAACCGAATGAAGTATTGCAGATCATCATTCAACAAGCCCAGGAAGATGGAGCCACCGTAGTGGCCGCCGCCGGCAACGATGGTATTCTGATTACCGATACCTTAATGTACCCTGCTTGTTATCCAGAAGATAATGTCTTAGCAGTGGCAGGGGTGTACTTGGATTCTACCAATACGTTTGTAGCGAGTTCTATGTCTAATGGTTCTCCAGAATATATCGATATGGCCGCAATCGGAGAAGGTATTCGGGTCCTAGGGGTCTGTGACGAACTTGCAGGAACTTCCTATGCGGCTCCTTTTGTGAGCTCACGCGCTGTGATTGCCTATGATCAGGGCAGCGAAGGAAAAGCCGTTTGGCAGTTCATTACAGACTGCGCGGAGAAAACGGCCGTCCCTGGTCTAACTAATCTAACAAAAGGAGGCATTGTCCTCCGTCCCGATACGAACTGTCAATAAAAGATTCCGGGGGCTCTCTATGGAGTCCCCGGAATATCCATCTTAGCAGCTTGTGCATTTTATCAATTTCAGACTCTACTTATTAAACCGCCCCTTTTATTAAGGAAAATCAGTTGTTGGCCCGGTAATATTTTATAAAGAGCACAAGCCAATAGGGACGTTCCTTCCAGCCTTTGGAAAGAGCCAGATCCCAAAGGTGGATAAGTACCTTTTAGGTTCCTTTTCAATCTATGCGCTCTCTACTTTGTAGCATTTTCTGCCAACTCCTGCAAAGCCGGTAATTACCGGCCTTTTGACGGGCTTAGGCCCTTCCTTCCCTTTGAAGGATCCGTAAGATGTACCTTTCAGCCTATTACGAAACCTTGCCTCTCGCTTGCGATTGGCCTTTTATTGCGTTGCTGAAAATTACCAGACTATGAAACGAATTCCCCTACTTACACTCTTTCTAGGTTTCCTCTTTTACTCACCTGGAACTGCCTGGGCATCTAGCATTCCTACGGCTGCCGCTATCGACGAAGCGTTTGATCAGGACGATCTTACCCAACTGCAGCTTTTCATAAAACAGTTATGGGAACAACCCTGCCCCGATACTTCTTTGCTTTTGGCTGAGACCCTGCACTACTACGCGGCCTGGTACTTCATTCCAGAAAATGAATGGGAAGAAGCTGCGGACTATCTGCAGAAGGCATTAAAAATTCGCAAAGAAAATCTTTCGGCCAATGATACCGACATCGGCCGAACTGCCTATAATCTGGGTTTGGTAAAATTAGAGTTAGGTGATTATGAAGAAGCAATAAATTGTTTTCAACAAACCGAAAAGCTCTTCACCCAGGTCGAAAATTGGACTATTAAAATAATGGCTCGCCGAATGTTTGCCGTTGCCCTTGAGGCAAAAGGAGATTACGAGCGTGTAGCCGAGGAATTACGGTTTTGTGTCGATCTAGCTCGCAAACACCATTTGATTAAACAAGAGGCTGATGTTTTGCTCGACTGGGGTATGAACTGTAACCTCCGAAAAGATTATGTAGAGGGGGCTCGTTTATTACAAACGGCCTTAGATCGTTATGAGCAAATGGATCAGGAAGAGATCCCTTACAATCCAGTCAATAAGGGATTCTGTTATATCAATTTTGCCTTTGCGTACAGTGAGCAAGGTCTCTTTGAGAATGCCATTTCCGCTTCTCGGTCAGCGCTTAACTGGATCGATCAAGACGATTTGCCAAATCGCTGTAAGGTGTATAGCAATATTGGTTATTTCAGTCTACAGTTGGAGGCCCTATCAGAAGCAGAATTAGCGCTTGCCACCGCCGAAGAAATCGCTCGACAAATTGAGAATCCCATCTATTTAGCCCGGGTCTGGGACAATCAAGGTGAATTGCGCCAACGCCAAGGCCATCATTCGCAAGCAGTGGACTTATATACCAAATCCATTGAAGCTTTACTCCCGCCCCTTAGTTTGGGAGGAAGCATTGATCAACGCTTGCAGGAAGGGATTTATAAGGACGAGCTATTAATCTTTCTGACCGATCGGGCTCGTTGTTATTCGGGATGGGCGGAGATAGCCGACGAAGTACCTCATCTGAAACAGGCAATGGAAGACTTTCGGTCGGCGGATCAGTTAATTGATATTATGCGTTACGAGCAGACCGCCCAGGGGTCTAAACTGCACTGGCGATCCATTACTCGTCCGGTTTATGAGGATGCGCTAGCTACGTGTTTTCTGCTGGAAGATACGGATGCGGCTTTCTATTTTCTGGAAAAATCTAAATCCATCTTATTATTAGATGCGCTTACCGATGCCCAAGCGAAAAGTTTACTTCCGGTAGAATGGGCCGAAAAGGAGCGAAAGCTCAAGCGAGGTTTGAATGATGCCCAGCTAGCTGTACTGACCCATTCAGGGACGGAGCAGAAGCAATTTATGGATAAGGTTGTCCAAAAGCGAGCCGAATTAGATGCGCTAAATAAATCCTTAGAACAGCAATTTCCGGAGTATTGGCTCAGTCGATCTGCCCTCCAAACCATCACTCCAGAGCAATTAGCTACTACCTATCTGGAACCCGAAAACGCCAGTTTAATCTCTTTCTTACTCGGAGAAGAATATCTATACCGATGGATTCAGCGATTTGATGGAACAACGCATTTGGAGCGCCTTCCACGTGGGGAAGTAAATACTTGGCTCGTTCCTTATCTCGAGCAGCTTAGTTTACTCCGCACTAGCTTTCGGCCGCAAGATTATGCAGCACTTGCTTATCCACTTTACCAGAACCTAGTCGGCGAGGAGTTATCAGGCAGCGATCGTATATACATCGTACCCGATGGACAGCTCGGCTTTGTACCTTTTGAGGCACTAATGAAAACTCCGGACTATGCTCTAGATGCCTATTTACTGTTTGATCAGCCGGTGCAACAGGTTTATTCGGCCAGTGTGTTAAATGAGCAGCTAGAGGGGCGGAAGACCGGCCAATGGATGACTAGCTTTGCCCCTACCTTTTCTAACGGCCACCGAAATCTGCCTCCGCTTGAGAATAGTCAAATGCTGTTAAATGCACTTCCTCAAGTGCAACAGAAACGATTCGCAGGGCCAGCCGCTACCTTGGAAAACTTTCAGCAGTGGTCACCGAAAAGCCAGATTATTAACTTGATCACTCACGCGGAGGCTGGTTTACATCAAATGCCTAGTATTGAGTTTTGGGATACCACCTTGTATTTGCCGCAGTTGTACGCTATGGATATTCCAGCGGACCTAGTCATTTTGGCGGCCTGCGAAACGGGAATTGGTAGTCTAACGAATGGGGAAGGCATCTTAAGCTTATCGCAGGGAATGACCTACGCGGGAGCGGCTAGTCTGATTGCTAGTCTCTGGAAAGTACGCGAACAGTCTACTACCGAGATATTATCTTCCTTTTATGCAGAACTACAATCGGGAGAAAATAAGGTAGAAGCATTGCATGCCGCTAAACTCAATTACCTGGCAAACTGTTCAGAAGCTGAACTCAATCCTTACTTTTGGGCCGCCTTGGTTTATTACGGTGCAGACGGGCCTCTACAAACCCGTTCAATACTGCAACTGGGAGGCTTAGCCTACGGACTCATTGCTTTGTTACTCTTGCTTTTAGTTGGATTAATTTGGAGCATTAGTCGCAACAATTCACTGCCTAAAACGGATTACTTATCAAAAAAGCATGGAACTACTGACCGATCTACATACTATACAGAAGGAAGCCTGGAGTTGGCTACAAAGAGGGACCGTTGACCGCAACAGTGCTTTCCGGTGGGGTACATTAGCTACAAGCTTTCAGGGGCAAGCCTTTACTCGGGTAGTTATTAGTAGAAAGGTCTTCCCAGGGCAGGGAGTTATCCGTTTCTACACGGACGCCCGGAGTGCCAAAATGACTCATATACAGGAAAACCCTCGAGTATTTTGGACTTTTTACGATCCTCGCAAGCAAGTACAGCTAAGATTATGGGGAGATGTGCAGGTTCATCAACAAAATACTGTAACGGAGGAGTTATGGCGCTCTTTGCCTGATTTTTCCAAAAAGGACTATGCAACTTTCACAGCACCTGGAAGTCTGCTGGACGAATTGAGTACTGGCCAGTTAGCGGATGCTAAAGCCTACGAATTTTTTACGGTGATCGAAACAAAGGTTGCTGGGTGGGAATGGTTGCAGTTGGGGCGGCCCCAACACCGGCGAGCTACCTTTAGTAGGGTAGATAGCGGCGATAGGGTTCATTGGGAAGGACAGTGGTTAGTGCCCTAATCGAAAGGCCCGGCGATTAGCTCGCCGGGCTTTTTATAAATGCTATTGAAAGATTACTTCCGCATTTTCGGGTCGATATCGGCCTGTCAGGATTCCTCCAGCACTGGTTTGTTCTGTAAGCGTT
>JBCDIO010000306.1:0-5277 GCA_038748815.1 Bacteroidota bacterium | reverse complement strand
GAGAAACAAAGGTCACGCAGATTTATCTACCAAAATACTTTAGTATAAAGGTAGAGTGCGCCGAGGATACGCAGAGAACACAGAGCTGCTTCTTTTGGGCCTAGCTATGCAAGCTTTATAACCTGTCCCTTTGCGAGAAAGCTAGGTATAGTTTGTTTCCCGCAGCGGATTCTAAGGATAAATTACCACAAAAATTTGCAGGATAAAGAATGGGATCAGCTATAGCTGAATGCTTTTACAGTAAGGTACTCGATAGAATGGTAAGATTCCCTACTTTCCAACCAATGGCAGGAATGCTTCAATGAATGGGCCGTGAGGGATGTGAAAAAAAGAAAAGAAAAGTAGTCCCGCCGGGACTCGAACCCGGATCAAGCGTTTAGGAAACGCCTATTCTATCCCTTGAACTACGGGACCATAATATGAAGGTACGGTGGTGAGCTTAAGCGCACAAGTTCGAAAGCGGAAAATTGGAAAGAGAGTAAAAAGCTAGGATTTCCTACGAAATGAAGGAGTCCTTAAAACTAGTAGCTCGATTCGATTCTTTCCGCTTGGCATCCTCCTAAAACTCTATATTTACCAGTCTACGATAAGAAAGAAAAACAAAACTAAAACCACACACATGAACCGAAGAGATTTTAGCAAAAACCTAGGATTAGCCTCCGGTCTCTTAGGCATCGGAGCTCTCCAAGCCTGTACCAGCGGAATCGAAGAAACTACTCCTTCTAATTCAACGCAAATGACTCCCGAGGGGGACTCCAAGATATCCCCGGAATTAGCAAAACGAATGTACGATAAAGCCCTGTCGATCACTCGCTCCAAGGTCCGGGGTGGGGAAAGCGAAGCTTTTTTCAAAGAACCGTTTATCGATGCGGCCTTCAACGATAATATCTTCCTGTGGGATACCTGCTTTATGTGTTGCTTCTGCAAATATCACCTAGCTGAACTACCCGTATACCAAGCCCTGGATAATTTCTACGGTCGCATGGAAGAAGATGGCTTTATTTGCCGAGAATACCGCTCCAACGGGGAGGCCCTCTGGCCGAAAGACCATGCCGTGTCCATTAATCCGCCGCTGTTGGCTTTCGCCGAATTGGAAATCTTCGCAGTGAGTCAGGATCTTGATCGACTCAAAAAAGTATACCCAACGCTCAAAAAGAACTTCGAATTCCACGTAAATCGCTACCTAATGGAAGACAATCTCTTCTACGGGGATACCATGGGCTTAGGGATGGATAATATCCCTCGTTCTCCGCGTGGCTGGGAGCCAGCAGAAGGGGAAGGCAACGGCTGGACGCACCACGAATTAGGCCAACAACTCGCCTCTATGAATGTCTCCGAGGAGGAAAAACTAAACTTCTTCGTGCGTGAATATCCAAACACTAAAACGGGGGTATGGAATAAGCAGGGCCGTCAAATCGACTTCACATCGCAAATGGCCATGTATGCCTTGCAATTAAAAGAAATCGCGACCAAGATTGGACAAGACGCAGATATCCCCGCCTACGATGCTTTCCATACCAAAGTAAAAATGGCCATGAACGAACGGTGCTGGAGTGAGGAAGACGGCTTCTATTACGACCTGGGTTTCGGAGAACAAATTCCTCGACGCCACATCGGTATGTACTGGGCTCTTTTGGGAGGACTAGTCCCCGAAGATCGGATGGCTAAATTCCTAAGCCACCTCAAAGACCCGAATGAATTCTACCGTCGTACTCCATTACCCGCCCTTTCTGCTTCTGACCCAGACTATGTAGGCTGGGGCGATTACTGGTTGGGCGGCGTTTGAGCACCCACGGTGTACATGGTTCTCAAAGGTTTAACGTCGGTAGGAGAAGATGCGCTAGCGCGCGAGCTAGCTGCCAAAATTTACGACAATGTAGCTGAAGTGTTTGAAGCGACCGATACCTTCTGGGAGAATTATGCCCCAGATCTGGTGAGCTACGGGATGCCAGCTAAACCGGATTTTTGCGGCTGGACCGCCTTGATCCCTATCTCCGTCTACAAAGAATATATCGTTTAATCGGCTTTAAAGTCTATCGCTAGAGGGAGAGGTTGTCTTCATTGATAACGGGTAAACCGCCCAAAGGAACAGAACAGGTGATCAGCACAAGTCAACAAAAAAGTATTAGAAAGCCCTTGGCTTTTTCAGAGTATCGGTTTATGCAGAACGGTCAATTACGCTCTAAATACAATCGATCCGCCGGAATGATCTGCTTGGGCATAGCTGGGCCTTCGATGTAGGCGTCGAACCAGGCACCCATTCTGGCACCGGACCAAATGGCCTGTAGTTCGTGCCGCCCGGCTTCGAGATCTAGATTACCCGAAGCTTCCTGCATACCCTCGTTTTCTGATTGATTCACGATTTTAGTGCCATTAATAATTAGTTCGCTGGGGCCTTCTGATTTCGTCCACAAGGTATAGTTGCCAGCCTCTTGAATTTCTAGATAGGTAGTCATACGCACCAGGTTTGGCCTCTTGCTAGCTAAAAGCTCTTCGGGAACGCGCAGTTCGTCGAGTCGCTGCGTTTGAGTGGGGCTCAAGCTATCGAGATTAGTGATTGTATGGGGCTCTGCAAATTGGTAAAATTGGGCTTGTACACCGTGTTGTTCGTCTTTTTGTAGAATGCGAAAGTAACCGATAGCATCTCTACTCATTTTGGTGACCCCCGAAAAGATGGCTGCTTTTACAACGGTATTTCGCTCGATCATCACTTCTTCACCGGGACCAAAGATATTGGCGACCGAAGTGGGAGTGGAGCCATCCAAGGTGTAGCGGATCATACCGATCATGTTGGGATTGCGCATTTGTAATTTTGGAACGGTGTCCACAAATAAGCCCCCCGCCGGAAGTAGTCCTTCCTCCATAGGCAGGATAAGTGGTTTGGCAAAGGTCACCTTAGGGCTATAGCTTAACATAGGAACCGTCTCACCAAAGAACGCTGTTTTGATAGCCCGTCCAGTCCAAGCGTAGGGAATCTCCAAATTCATCGACCAGGCAATAGTGGGGGCGTAGTCTGTGATATTGACGGGCACCTGCATCTCGTAACCGGCCTTTACACCCGGGCCAAAAAGGATCAATGGAATCTCCATTTCTTGAAGCGTCTCTCCCCCGTTGCTAAGCCCAATTCCACCGTGGTTGGAGGCCAGAATGAGTAGACTGCTTTGCAGCATATCTTCTCCTTGTAAAGTGCGGAGTAAGACGCCAAGGAGGGAATCGGCTTTGGTGACCGATTCGTAGTATTCTTTGCTGGTATACCCAAAGGTTTTAGCGGCAGTTTCGATATGAGCTAATTCAATGACCGTGCATTCGGGGCCTTCGTCGATAATAAATTGCAAGGCTTTTTCTACGGTTGCTTCTTCGTTTGCGGTGTTTTCCGAAAGATCTACGAGCTCCGGATCAAATAATTGGCCGAATAAGGGATTTTGGTAAACGGCTCCTTGCTTAGCTGTGGGCCGTTGATCTCGAATAAGTTGAAAAATGGAAGGAAACCAGCCCCGTTCGTTTTGCACCATCGCTGGAATGCTATGCTCGTCCTTCTTCCAGGTATCGCTCGTGATTCCGTGTTGTTCGGGGCCTGCTCCGTTAAGTAGGGAAGCCCAATTGGGGCCGGAGGAGGTTCGCAGAACCGCTCGGGAACTGAGCGAGATGGCGGCGTTTTTCATCACCCGTTCAAAGTTGGGGGTGGGAGCGTTGAGAATGCCATCGGGGGTTAGACCACTAAAGCCCAACACAATTACTCGTTCCTGTCCTTTATACCGGTTGGGGGGTGTCGGAGCCTCTTCTACCGTGGGTGTTTCACAAGAAAGGAGCAATAAAACGAGACTAATTGCAAAGAAGAAACGGAACATATATTGGGTATTTTGGCAATTCTATATACTGATTAAATGTAGTAATTTTAGGCGCAGTAAAAGCATTTTAGATCATGGATGTAGAGTCATTTCGTGCATATTGTCTAAGCAAAAAAGGCGTCGAAGAAGCCATGCCTTTTGGCGACGATACTCTGGTATTCAAAGTAATGGGGAAATCCTTCGCTTTTTGTGGGCTGAATAATGAAGAATTATCCGTCAACCTCAAATGCGATCCCGAACGAGCAATGGAGCTGCGGGAAGAATACGACGGCCAGATTATTCCAGGGTACCATATGAATAAAAAACACTGGAATACGGTTTACTTCGAACGGGATCTTTCGACCGTATTATTACACGAGTTGATAGATCATTCCTACGATTTAGTAGTTAAAGGATTAACCAAGAAGTTGCGGCAGGAATTAGATGAATTAGAATAAGATGCCAGAAACCATTGATTTTCTGATTGTTGGGCAAGGATTAGCGGGTACGCTTGTGACAGCGGAGTTAGAGCGAAGGGGACAATCCGTCCGAGTTGTTGATAATAACTACCCCCGGGCGGCCTCTAAAGTGGCGGCAGGCATCATGAATCCGGTCACCGGACGGCGTTACGTGAAAAGTTGGAAATATCCGGATTTATACCAACAGGCCGAATTCACCTACCGACGGTTAGAACAGCAACTTGGCGTTTCTTTCTTTCATCCTCGCCGAATCCTACGCACCCTATTCAACCAGCGGGAGCAGAACGATTGGGACCTCCGAGCTACTGATGCGGCCTACCAAGATTATCTATTACCAACAGTTGATCTAGGGAACTATGCAGCGCATACGGTGCCGGCTTTTGCCTACGGAGAGGTACAAAATGCGGCACAGGTGGATCTGCGCACTTTGCTGGAGGCCTATCGCAAATACCTATCTAAGGATGGCCGGTTGATGGAAATGGATTTTTCCTATACGGATTTACAATTAGGGGAGGAGCTGCACTACCAAAATGTAACTGCTCGAAATATCGTCTTTTGTGAAGGGCACGGTGCCCGGCAAAATCCGTGGTTTGGGCATTTGCCTTTTGGCGGGGCCAAGGGAGAAGTACTCATTGTGCGTCTTCCAGAAACATCCTTCGAGAAACTACTGAAGCATCGGATATTCATTGTACCGCTCGCCGATGGTACTTATTGGATTGGATCAGTCTACGAATGGAACTACGAGGATGACGGACCCACCGAATCGGGGCGAACTTTCTTGGTTGATCGCTTGGATGAATTGCTCACTACACCCTACGAGATTCTAGATCACCGGGCTGCGATCCGCCCAACGGTGAAGGACCGTCGGCCCTTCCTCGGCGTACATCCCGAGCACTCCAATTTGTTCCTTTTCAATGGGTTAGGGACCAAAGGCGCTTCTCTGGGGCCCCTGCACGCTCGCCAATTGGTGG
>JBCDIO010000305.1:0-5279 GCA_038748815.1 Bacteroidota bacterium | reverse complement strand
CGAGCCTTGATAATCTGCCAGAAGGCATGCAGGGCTACGAATTCGCCGGTGGGGAGTACGCCAAATGGACTGCCACTGGCAATATTAATCAGGGAATGGTCGCCCAAACTTGGGGACAAATCTGGAGTATGGATTTAGACCGGAAGTATATCGCCGATTTTGAAGTCTACGACGAACGGGCTCGTAACCCAGAGGCGGCCGAAGTAGATATTTACGTTGGAATCCAATAATGATTAAGAGATGGCCAGATTACGTATTCACCGAACGGAGGGCGTCGCTGAGAAATGGGCGCAGTATCCAATGCAGATACTGCCGCACCTGGAGGCACTGCGAAATCTAACTTTGGAAGCGGCCGAAAACTTGCCAGCAGTCACGGAGATCGTGGAAACCCTGAAGTGGGGCGAACCGAGTTTTCTGGTAAAAGGAGGAAGCACCGTGCGTATAGATTGGAAAGCTAAAAATCCAGATTTTATAGCACTATACTTCATCTGTACCAGTGGACTCGTACCCGTTTTCAAAGTATTGTACGGTGATACATTCCAGTACGAAAAAGATCGCGCCCTGTGGTTTCCCGTATCCGAGGAATTGCCTAGGGAGCCCATTTTAGACTGTCTGAGTCTGGCCTTCTCTTATCACCGGGTGAAGCATCTCCCTTTATTGGGACGTGGATAGTGTGCAGGCGATTTAGGTTTACTTTTGCTTCGGCCGAAAGACTTTCATCTCTTCTTCGTTAGTCTCCAAATAGGGCCCTTCAATTAAGTCAATGCAGTACGGTATGGCGGGGAAAACGGCTTCTAAACATTCCCGGATGGATTTTGGCTTGCCGGGTAAATTTACAAGGAGCGATTTGCCTCTAATGCCCGCCGTTTGACGAGAAAGAATAGCCGTGGGGACATATTGTAAACTAACTTGTCGCATTTGCTCTCCAAAACCGGGCAATAGCTTTTCGCAAACTGCCATGGTGGCCTCTGGTGTTACATCTCGAACGGCCGGTCCGGTACCACCCGTGGTTACAATTAGGCAACAGTGTTTATTGTCGGCCATATCGATCATGACTTGCTCAAGCTGGTCCTGTTCATCAGGGACTACGGCATATGCTGCTTCCCATGGACTAGTGAGCCATAAATCCATTAAACGTCTCACTTCCTTACCGGGTAGGTCTTCGTATTCCCCTCGACTCGCCCGATCCGATACATTAATGATTCCAATGATTGCTTTTTCCATGTGGGCGGTATTGACTACTGTTGCTGAATTTATTTATTGAAAAAGAGCTCTTCCTTCTTCAGTTAAGGCCGAAGTCATGGTATAACACCTCTTTGTTCCCTTGGTTGCGGATGCGAACATAATCAGAAGTCCGTTACCATCAAACTTGAATCGGATTATTGGATACTTCCAAGGAATTCTCATACTTTATTGATCATTCCGATAAAAGGGATAGGGGAGCTGACTGGTTTCATACCAGGATAAATGTACCCTTTTAGCTTAAAGAATCCTTACCAAATTTCTTAGTTTAATCCGATCTTCTCCTTTGTGGGGCTTTATGAATCAAATTAAACCGAAAACGGATGCAATTACTATCCTTAGGACTTGGCTTCGTTCTGATCATCCCGTGTTTAGCTTGCACGGAATCCACCGATAATAAGGCTAGACCGACAGTCTCTGCCGTGCAAGTAGATACCCTTTCCTGGCCTTCTTCTTTGGATGACTATGCTACCCCACAAGACACACTGTTGACTTACGCTGAACTGCGGCATGACATCAATACGCAAGTTGAGCAGATTCGAAACCAAGCTGTGCCTGAGGATTCCCTTAGTGTACTATTTCAAGAGATACTCCTGCACCGAATTCTACCCCGATGGGCGGGCACTCCTTGGTCTTTCGAGGGGCATATTAGCGAACCAGAAACGGGATCCATCGCTTGTGGGTATTTCGTGTCTACTACCTTAAATCATTTAGGCTTACCTCTCAATCGCTACCATCTAGCCCAGCAAAGCCCCAGTAATGAGGCTCGCTCTTTGGCACTTGGTGATAGGGTACTTACTTTCGAAGGAGAAAGCACCGAGGCCATTACTAGAGCTATGCAAGACTCCTTAGCAACTGGTATTTATTTTATAGGCCTAGCAGAAGGCCACGTTGGTTTTCTTTTGGTTGAAGATCAAGCATTCTATTTGATCCATTCGAATTATTTGGGGGACCAAGGGGTGGAAATGGAGCGATTAGCTGATTCAGAGGTGTTTAGCAGTTATCGGCAATTTAAAATTGTACCTTTAAATACCAATCAGGAGTTATTAAACCGTTGGAAAAATGGCAAAGTTATTCCCATTTTCCGAGAATAGCGTATCCTTGATACTACTTAACCAACTCAAAAGACCATGCGAACCCTTCCCCTGTTTGTTTTGCTTCTGCTAAGCGTTCCTTCCTTATTTGCCCAAGAAATGGACATGTCGTCTTTAAGCGACGACTTTTTCCGTCTAGTTGATCAATACGAAAATGTAGGAGCGGCCTCCGCCTATTCTTACGAAGGAGAAATGCTGTGGATGTCTTCTGCCGGCTATGCGAATAGAACGACTAAAGAAGAGTTTACGATTGATACGAAAAGCCGGATCGCTTCCATCGCTAAACCGATGACGGCGATTGCCATCATGCAGCTGCGCGATCAGGGGCTGCTCCAACTAGATAACCCCATCAAACAATACTTATCAGATTGGCCACAGAAATCTAAAAAAGATATTACCATTCGACATCTTTTGGCGCATACCTCTGGTATCAAGGGCTATAAAAACAGCAAAGAAGCGGCAAGTGAGGAGCAGTATCATTCTCTCCAAAAAGCTATGGAAGTATTCTGGAAACGTTCTCTCGCTTTTGAGCCGGGCTCCGATTTCAACTATACCACTTATGGTTTTGTCGTCTTGGGGCGTATCATCGAAGTTATTTCTAAGCAATCCTACGCCGACTACCTGCAAGAAAATATTCTCGATCCTGCTGGGATGAACGATACCGGTATAGAAATCTTTGGAAAAGAAGTAGCCGGTAAATCGGTACTCTATCATTACGAAGACGCCGGTGAAGTCATCGAAGCTCCGGCAAACAATCTCAGTAATCGAACCCCGGGAGGTGGACTCTATTCCACCGTCAATGACCTACTAAAGTTTGGTAAAGCCACTATGGACGGAACACTCATCCGTTCGGAGTCTTTAAGCGAAATGACCCAGATTTCTTTCCCTTGTGAAGGCTGTAACCCCTATGGATTAGGGTGGTTCCTCTACGGCAATCCGGGCAGCGAACGTGATTACTTTGGGCACGGTGGTGGCCAGTATGGAGCCAATACACTGGTCATCTTAATTCCGAGTAGAGGGGCAACGTTGGTGGTGATGTCTAATACGAGCGAGACCCCCGATAGTAATGTCATGCGGTTTGGGGTGACTCTTTTAGAAGATGTATTAAGTATGCCAGCGACCCGTGAATAATTTGAAAAAGATCGACTGATATGAAAATTTGGTTTACCTGTGTGTTGGCTCTCTTTTTACAGTGCAGCTATGCTCAATCTAAAGCGAAGAACCCCATCCGAAATTTTGAGCATCTGTGGAATCGCTTCAATGATCGCTACGCCAACTTTGAGTTAAAGGGTGTTGATTGGCAACAAGTCTATGAGGAATATCGACCCATGGTAACCGCGGAGACTTCGCCAGAAGAGTTATTTGATATTTGCTGTCAGATGATGCAGACCCTGAATGATGGCCATGTAAGCATCGATCCCCGGTTCAAAGAGAATGACATCGAATGTGGACCGCCCTACGACTTCTATTTGTTCAGAGAGTTTTCGACCCGAGAGGATCGCTTGTTATATAACCAGGCTATTCAAACGACGCTAGATCGGGAAGGTTTTGGAGAAAAGATTACTAAAGATCTTGCTGGTGATACTAATTTCCAGTATCGATTATCGGATGATTGGGTATACCTTCGGATGGATGAGATGACGGAGTCACCAGCCTTGGGAAAATTTTCCAGAACCTTAGATGAATGCTTAGAGGCCGCACAAAATTCAAAGGGAATGATTTTAGACTTTCGTTTGAATGGAGGTGGACTAGATATTGTTGGCTACCGCTTAGCTAGTCGACTCATTGAACCTGGACAGACCGTAAGCCACTACGAGCGTAAACGAATCAAAGGAACCGACGAATATACAGAGCTCAAAGAGCGTACCATTGAGGCAAAAGGAAAATACCCGTTCACCAAGCCAATTGTCATTTTAACGGGAGACTTTACAGCAAGTGCGGCTGAGGTTTTCTTACTATTGGTAAAAGACTTACCCTATGTCACTCTAATTGGTGATCCAACCGAAGGTATTTTCTCCGATATGCAATTTTTTCGGATGCCCAATGGCTGGTGGGGTACTCTTTCTCATCAGCAGTATTTTGACGGATCGAATACTAATTATGAAGGCGAAGGGATTCCCGTCGATATTAATATCCGAAACACACTGGAAGGTGCTCAAAAAGGAGAGGACGAAGTAATACTAAAAGCTTTAGAGGTATTGCAAGCAATAAATTAGACTTGGTACTTATTCAGAAACTATGCATTCTTCGATACGCCCAGTTCAAGCCAAGGACCTTCCCGCTATAAAAGCAATCTTGGAAACTATTGAATTATTCCCCCCAGAAATGCTAAACGAAATGGTCAGTGATTATTTGAATAATCCAGAAACTCAGGCCTTTTGGTTTGCCGCCGAGCGAAACGCCGAACTACTTGGCTTAGCCTATTGCGACCAGGAGATGCTCACTGAAGGTACTTTTAATCTATACGCCATTGGAGTAAGGGCAGACTTGCAAGGGCAAGGCATTGGGCGCAGATGATGCAGTATCTGGAGAAGTATTTGCGAGAACGAAACCAACGGATTCTGATTGTAGAGACTTCTGGCTCCCCTGAATTGGCAGCTACCCGTAGATTCTACGAAAAGCTAGGGTATACCAAAGAAGCTACCATCAGAGATTTCTGGGCTAAGGGAGATGACAAGGTGGTTTACTGGAAAAACATAGAACGCTAATCATCGCCTATCACTTCCCCGCAAAATCTTCCTCTTCGTAATCAATCGAATTGGTGTTAGTGCTTTTGAAGCGCACCTGTAGATCGTAGGTAGGGCTGATAGCATAAATCGCGGGGCCAATCATGGTTTCCATCAGCTCCGTTGCCTGATCTTTCGATTTCTGCATCACATCGTTTTCGTAGGCCTCTTCTCGGAAAGCGCGGCGCAGGGCATTGAAGTTTTTATTGAAATCCTG
>JBCDIO010000304.1:0-5279 GCA_038748815.1 Bacteroidota bacterium | reverse complement strand
TCAATCTTTGGGATGAGTGCTAATGGATTATCGACAACGGAATTATTTCTTTTTACCTAAAAAACTTAATGCAACGGTTCCCAACATAGAACCTGCGCTTAGATTATTGCTTACCTCTTCACCCGCTAATTTGGCTTTGAAATTAGAGACGAATTGCGTGAGAAGTTGATCCGAAACGTCGTTAATCAAGCGGGATCCAAACTGGGCCAGCATACCAACAATAGTGATATCCATTTGGAAACTAACGTGCGTTACACCGTCGTTTTCGGTTAGGGCTCCGTTCATAATCATATCGGCACTTCCCTTTCCTTTACTATCAAGTCCTCTTCCTTTGAGCACCATTTTCCGGTTGGCTTCATCGAGTTCCTGAATTTCGATATCTCCGTTGTACTTGGCCTTGATCGGTCCAAACTTAGCAACAACCTCTCCTTTGTAGTTTTGATCATCAATCTTTTGAGTGATGGCTGCCCCGGGTACACAGGTCACGATCTCTTCTGGGTTTGCCAAGCTTTCCCACACAACACCGATTGGCTGTTCGATGTCAAACTCCTTTGTGATTTTTGTATTCATGATGGTGTTTTGAAAAATAGTAAGACAAGAAGGCAGGAATGAACAGCCTTTAGGGCTGCTAATTCCTGCCAATTTGAGATCACTCAAATGTTTTATTCAAAGTGTCCGACCGCTTTCAGCTCTTTGTATAGCTTATACGGTGTAACTGGAATTTCCAAGTGCTTAATGCCTAAGTGAGCAACCGCATCTACAATGGCGTTTACAATGGCTGGTGGAGCACCTACCGTTGGAGATTCACCGACTCCTTTCGCACCGATTGGGTGGTGAGGAGCGGGTGTAATGGTGTGGCCGGTTTCCCAACTTGGCGATTCCACTGCCGTCGGTACCAGGTAGTCCATGAAGGTTCCGTTCAGAATGTTTCCAGCATTATCATAAATCAATTCTTCGTACATCGCCGGAGCTAAACCTTGGGTCAAACCACCGTGTACCTGCCCTTGTACGATCATCGGATTGATGATATTACCACAATCGTCAATAGCTACAAACCGGCGAATCTTGATGTGACAGGTTTCTGGATCAATATCCACTACACAGATGTAGGCACCAGAAGGGAAGGTCAAGTTTGGTGGATCGTAGTAGTGGGTCGCTTCGAAACCGCCTTCCATACCCGGAGGATGGTTGGTATAAGCGGCAAATACCAGCTCCTGAATGGTTTTAGACTTCTCCGGTGCTCCTTTTACAAAGAATTTTCCGGGTTCCCATTCTAAATCTTCCTCGCTCACTTCGAGTAGATAGGCAGCGATGCGCTTCGCTTTGTCCCGCAGTTTCCGGGCGGCCATAGCGGCAGCGGCACCGGCGGTTGGGGTACTACGACTCGCGTAGGTTCCCAGACCGTAAGGAGCCGTATCGGTATCTCCTTCTTCGATCTGAATGTGCTCCATTGGAATACCCAGTTCTTCGGCTACGATCTGTGCGTAGGTTGTTTCGTGACCTTGACCTTGGGACTTGGTACCAAAACGAGCAATGGCTTTACCGGTAGGGTGTACGCGAATCTCCGCGCTATCGAACATTTTTACGCCCAGAATGTCGAAGTCTTTGGAAGGACCTGCACCGACTACCTCCGTGAAGGTAGAAATACCGATACCCATCCATTTTCCTTCTTTTCTGAGTTGGGCTTGCTCAATCCGTAATTCATCGTAGTTGATAGCATCCATGGCTTTTTGCAAACCAGCGTGGTAGTCACCGCTATCGTAAGACCAACCCGTTGGAGAGGCCCATGGGAAATCCTCTTTCTTAATGAAGTTATCCATCCGTAGTTGTGCAGGATCTTTACCAATTTCGCTGGCAAAAACATCCGTCAAACGCTCGATAGCGTGTACGGCTTCCGTCACCCGGAACGAACAACGATAAGCAACCCCTCCCGGTGGTTTGTTGGTGTATACGGCATCCGCTTCCATGTAAGCGGCATTGTAGTCGTAAGAACCCGTCCCGATAGAGAATAGACCAGTTGGGAATTTAGATGGGTTTGCCGAAGCATCGGTATAACCGTGGTCCGCTAACACCTTGAAACGAGTTGCCAGGATTTTACCTTCTTTGGTACCCGCCATCTCTGCGGTAATGTGATAATCTCGTGCAAAAGAATCCGCTTGTAGATTCTCACTACGATCTTCGATCCATTTTACGGGAAGTCCAGTCAAGAAAGACACAGCAATGGCAATAACGTAACCGGGGTATACCGGTACTTTACCACCGAAGCCACCGCCAATATCCGGAGAAATAACCCGGATTTTTTCTTCCGTTAACCCGACGTGACCAGCGACTAAGGCAATAACCGTACGAATGGCGTGCGGTGCTTGGGTGGTCATGTACATCGTCAAGTGGTTTTCCACTTTATTGTACGAAGCCACACAACCACAGGTTTCAATAGAGGCTACGTGGATTCGTGGGATGTGCATTTGCTGCTTAACCGTTACTTCGGCTTCTTCAAATACCCGATCTGTTTTATTCTTGTCCCCTACTTCCCAGTGCCAGATATGGTTATCCTCCTTTCCCTCTTTATCCGACCGCAGTACGGGGGCATCCTCATCCATGGCCTTATAGGGGTCCATTACGGGATCCATGGGCTCATATTCGACCATAACGGCCTCTTTGGCATCGCGGGCGATGTAGCGAGAAGTTGCAATGACCGCGGCTACTTCTTGTGCCTGGTACATAACCGTATCGGTTGGGAGTACCATTTGCGTATCGGACATTAGGGTTGGCATCCAGTGCAGATTGTACTGCTCTAGGTCCTTACCCGTTACTACGGCTAATACTCCGGGGATTTCCAGTGCTTTAGAAGCGTCAATATTTTTGATCTTGGCGTAGGCGTATGGACTCCGAACGATGTCCATATACACCATACCCGGCAATTTTACGTCATCGACGTAATTGCCTTTCCCTTGGATAAAGCGGGCGTCTTCCTTCCGCTTTTTAGAGTGGCCCATGCCACCGATTTCCTTGGATGTTTTACACTTTATCATGAGTTTCTTTGCTTTAAAATGAATGGAACTTATACGAATTCAGGCTCGGTAGAAGGAAGTTCGCGTCCCTCCATTTTAGCGGAAGCCCATTGAATGGCTTTAACGATATTATTGTAGCCGGTGCAGCGGCATAGGTTGCCAGAAATTCCCCAGCGAATCTCTTCTTCGGTTGGATTTGGATTCTTTTCCAGCATTTCTATGGCCCGCATCATCATACCGGGGGTACAAAAGCCACAGTGTAATGCGTGGGCCAGGTGGAAACCTTCTTGGATGGGGTGTAGCCCTTCTTGGGTAGCCAGTCCCTCAACGGTGGTTATTTCCTTACCGTCGGCTTGAATAGCCAGAATGGTGCAGGATTTCGCGGATTTTCCGTTGATCAGAATAGTACAAGCTCCACAGCTAGAGGTGTCGCAACCGATGTGGGTTCCGGTCATATTCAGAATTTCACGTACGGCGTGTACTAAAAGGGTGCGTGGTTCTACTTCAATGGTATGGTCGGCACCGTTGACCGTTATGTTGATCGATTTTTTCATGTTCTATGAATTTTGAGCTCTTTCAATTGCTTTTTTCAACATTCTCTTTGTGATCACTTTCACCAAGTGGCGTTTGTAATCCTCGTCACCCCGCAGGTCTTCGCTTGGATTACAGTCTTCCGAAGCCATTTTAGCCGCTTGCTCGATGACCTCATCGGTCAGTTGGCTTCCAACTAGGACTTCTTCCGAACGACTGGCCCGCATGGGTAATGGATTGACATTGGTGAGGCCAATGCCGGCTTTCTGGCATATACCATCTTCGCCGATTTGTACCATGGTGGCAACGCCGGCTGCGGCGTAGTCCCCCACTTTACGTTCTACTTTGTAGTAGGCCGAGCCGTATTTGCCGGAGGCCGCTGGTACGCGGATTTCGGTGAGGATTTCTCCGTGTTGAACGGCGGTGGTGTAGAAGCCATAGAAAAATTCGTCGATGGGAACGACTCGTTGCCCTTCGGGGCTTGTAATCTCCACTTCTGCCCCGAGTGCAATCATCACCGCTGGGTGGTCGTTGGCGGCATCACCGTGTGCAATATTTCCACCAATGGTGCCGAAGTTGCGGACTTGAGGATCGGCAATGAGTTTAGTCGCATCGATGAAAATGTGGTACTTCTGGTTGATTAGGTCTGAATCTTCCAGATCGACCTCCCGCACTAAAGCACCAATCTTTAGTTGTCCATCCGCTTCCTTTATGTGGTTTAAGTCCGGGATGTTGTTGATGTCTATAAGATGGGTAGGGGAAGAAAAGCGGAGCTTCATCATAGGTATTAAGCTATGACCGCCCGCCAGAATTTTTGCTTCATCTCCATACTCTTGCAACAAAGCAAAGGCTTCATTGAGCGTTGAAGGAGCATCATAGTTAAACTGTTCTGCTATCATCGTTAATCAAGGATTTAATGCGGAAATGTAGATTTGAAAAGTAGGTTTGTGTTTTTCGCTGGAAAAATGCGAAGCTTCCATTATACCATATGCCAAAAAAGAGGATGCCTACACCGATGTAGTATAGAAGCATGGAAGGCCACCACAATTGACTGGCCGCCAAGCAGGTGATGCCAATCAACACCGCAGCGGCAGACCACCAAGTACGCGCTCCCTTGTAGTTGAGGAATACGGAAATAAGAACCACCAAGGCTAAGCCTACAGTGATGTAGATAGAAAAGCTTCCAATGTTAGGGTATATGGAGTTGCCTCCACAGAGAGGAATAGCCCCGGCGTAAGCCATGATGCAGAATGGGCACTTAGGGAGAATGGCAACAACTACAGCGGGCAACCACGACCACTGTTTGCGAGGTGGGGTTGCGCAAGAATTACAGTTTTTGTTGTTTTTCCCTCTGACATTCTGAAAGACCTTTATGTGGGTTAGTCTTTGTTTGGGACAGGGCCGTAAAAGGAAATAATTATTCCGTAGCTTAATGTCAACGACAAAAAAAGAAAAGGTTGGATAGGATTCAAAATAATTGTTTACGGAATGGCAATTCAGAAGAATTTTTAATTGGATTAAATCTAAATAGTGTATGTAAATTCTTTGTTGTGAGGGTTTGTACACATAAGTATGCTCCAATAAAAAAGCCAAGGCTGGAAGCCTTGGCCGTTCTTCTTGAAGAATGATCCCTATTATAATCTGTTTGTTATTTCAGACTTTTCACAAATGTAGGGCCCGCTCTTCCCTTCCCTATTTCATTCGGATGATGAAAGGAATGACTAGGTCTGGTTGCAT
>JBCDIO010000303.1:0-5285 GCA_038748815.1 Bacteroidota bacterium | reverse complement strand
TAACAATCCGTCCAATGGCAATAATCGTTGCCATTCTAACAGAACCTAGACGGGTTTTCCTTTTTAAAAGCTTTTGTGTATTCCGTGAAACGATCAAGCTACCCCCCTTTGAACGTATGGATAATTACAGCGGCCTTATCGGTGGCGGTAGGGGTTTTATTGGCGTTTCTCCAGATGCTGGGTATTTCTGACCCCACCGAAGCCTGGGTTCGTGGTCGTATTAGTGGGTATTTGACAGAAATGGAGGCGCTGGCTCAAGAAGCCTCGATTCTTGACACAGGTACCTATCGAGTCGTCGTCGTTGGATCTTCACTTACCCAGGCTGGAGTGGATAAGGATTCCATTTTTTCGCAACGGTTCCGTAGCCATGGTTTGAATATTCAACTCTTTCGAACTTTCTCAAGGGGAGGCTCCAACGAAATGCTCTGGACACCAGCCTTCTACGAAGCCATAATGCGGTTAGAACCCAACCTGGTTTTATTAGAAGATCAGGTCTTTGCTTTCAGGCCCCGGGAGCAACACAAATTACATTTCCCATTCTGGATCCGCAATTTCAATTTTACCGTCAACAAGCTATTGGAGAATCGACTCCAAGTTCGCGAGCTTTTATCGATTCCAGAAACTAAGAATAAATACTTTAAGCAATACCTACAATACGATCAAGAAACGGCTTTAGTCGATACGGTGCATTATCAACTTCCGCGTCGGAGAGTCCGAGGCAGAAATTTTAATCCACTCTTTGACGAACGGATAGAGGCTTGGAACAAGGCGGGTATACAGGTTGTGATTTACCACGTACCACGACCCGCAGCCATTGAAACCCAATTTCTTAGTCGTCGTGAAAGGGATCGGTACGAAGGGCTCCTGAATAGCTATAAGGCGGACTATGGGATAGGATATTGGAAGAAGGATTGGGCGCTTCCCTTTGCGAGCTATTTTGATGATAAACATCTCAATCAACGGGGGAGACATCAGTATTCCAATTGGCTTTTCGAACAGATCACTACGCATGTGGAGCAAAATATGGTACAATAAATGGCACTCTTAAATGTCATCGTAGCCTACTGTGGTCTATTGATCATACTCTCCTGGTTATTACCAGAAGGGTGGCAGGTACGTGCCATTCTGATTGGGACCGTTATCTTTTTAGCTTGGCAAGCTCCAGTGTCTTTATTACTATTGGGGCTAAGTACGTTGATCAGCTATTGGATATTTCAGCTACCTATCTCCGCGGGCCTGGCTGCTGTTATTGTTGTGGTTCAGAATGTGGCCCTACTGGTCTTGTACAAATTAGGTTTTGCCCAAGAAGTATTGAGCCCCGGTGATCGGATGATGCCACTAGGCTTATCCTACTATTCGTTTCGGCAAATTCATTATGCTTTAGAAAAGTATAAGGCTAAGCTGGATCGACACGATTTTCTGGATTACGCCGCCTACTTATTCTTCTTACCGACGATCTTACTTGGCCCTATCCATCGATTTCAACCTTTTTTACGGAGTATCTATCGACGGCGCTGGGACCAACGGCTCTTCTCCGAAGGGCTAGAACGCATTTTATACGGGTACGCGAAGATTGTGATTATTGGAAATTTCTTAATCACGAATTTGCTCGCGCGACTGAGTATGGCTTTGGAAGAGCAATTCCTTTGGCTATCTACCTACACCCGCGTACTGGTCTATACGCTAAATACCTATTTTCAGTTTGCTGGATTTTCGGATGTAGCCATTGGTTTAGCACTCTTACTGGGTTTTCGAGTGATGGAAAATTTCAATGCCCCATTTCGAGCACCCAATTTGAATGAATTTTGGAATCGCTGGCATATTTCCCTCTCTTCCTGGTGTAAAGATTACGTGTATACCACCACGGCTAGTATCACGCGGAAACCCATTCTAGGCATTTTACTAACCATGGTTGTGATCGGATTGTGGCACGAGATTTCGTGGCGTTACTTGCTATGGGGAGCCGTTCACGGAATCGGTATCGCCATTTGGCACTTGTACAATCGTCGGCCAATACCGGCGCGAATGGTGGGTGGCCCGAGGGTCATGTATGCCCTTTCCGTTGGGATTACCTTCCACTACGTCCTATTTAGCTTCATTCTGATAAAAGAGAAAAATTGGGAAGCGGTCGGGGAGACTCTAAGTATTCTCGTAGGTCTATCCTAACCATTGCTATCCTTCAAATAAAAGGAAGAAACCAACAAAATATAAATGCACGATGTACGACTACTTATTGAAATATGTTAGCCCCAAGGCCGCGAATGTACTGATCGTAGTCTGGTATTTCGTGCTTGTATTCGCCATTCTTTACTTAATGGTTTTGCCAGAAGGGGAGTTGCGGTACGTAGATTATTAGGCAGAGGAGCAATGGATTGATCGTTTGAACGATTGAAAAACGAATGTTGATGGCAGAGCAGAAGAAAAAACATGTGATACCAGACTTACCAATGGCCGCTGAATCCGCTTATGCGCTTATTCAACAGGAAATCGGTATGGATAGTGAGCCCCAGCAGAATTTAGCCACCTTCTCTAATAGTGTGGTGGATGAATGGGGGCATCGATTGGTGGAAGAAAATCTCTCCAAGAACTTTATCAATCGAGGAGACTATCAGTACAGTAATGTAGTAGAAAAGCGGTTGATTTGGATGATAGGAGAGTTAATGGGAACGGAGTTTCTACCAGGAGATGAGTCGGATCCAGATCATTGCCCTCGCTTCTACGGAACCACAACGAACGGAAGCTCCGAGGCTGTTATGCTTGGATTAATCGCCCATCGCCATCGTTGGCGACTAAATAATCAAGGTAATCCACTGCGCCACCCGCAAGACCGACCCTTTGTCCTGATGAGTACCCATGTACACACCTGTTGGGATAAATATTGCAAATACTTTGAGGTAGGAGCGCTATATGTTCCCGTTGGGAACGATCAGTTCAGCCTCACCGGGTCCGTCGTTCAGCATATTTTAGAGCAATCCATAGCGGAGAGTCCCTTTCGAGACCAAATCTTGGCATTTTGTGCTTACCCTTCCGAGTACGAAGGTTGGAAAAAGCGGAAAGTAGGAGAGCTAGTCATGGTGGTGGGCTGTATTGCCGGGAGTAACTATACGGGTAATAACGATGATATTAAAGGCATCGACGAGGCGATTGATGCCTACGTGGCAAATACTGGAGGAGCTCCAATACCGATCCATCTGGACGCGGCTAGCAGTGGCTTGATTATTCCGTTTTTGGAAACAGATGAAGAAGCTTTAAATCCGATCGGGTTTCGTGGGTATAAGCATATTCAATCGATCAATATTTCCAATCATAAATTTGGATTCACCTACCCCGGATTGGGTTGTGTTCTTTTTCGGAATCATCGGATCGTTGCTTCTGAACTGGTTTACCAAATCTCTTACCTAAGTGGAACGTTTGCCAACTTCGGTATTAATTTTACTCGGAGTAGCAGTATGATTCTATTGCAGTATTATCAATTTTTGCGGCTTGGTAAAACGGGCTACCGACAACTGATTCAGCATTGTCTGGGGAACGCTCAATTGCTGGTGCGAAAAATTATAGGCCACCCGCAACTCGGCCAATTTCTTGAACCCATCAGTGACAACACTCAATATCCTATTTGCGTGTTTAAATGGGTAGGGGCTGATCCCGAAAGCTCTTTACCTCTGTTCATTCAATCCTTGGCTGACCAGGATTTACGGATTCCGTATTACCGTTTACCGACCACTTCTCCTTTATCTCCGGATGGGCATTACGTGATCCGGATGGTGGTTCAGCAGCATTTGACCACCGAGTTTATTCACGGTTTAATACTAAAAATGGATCGGGCGCTCCAGGGGCTCGCCGTTCGGCCTAGCTCTCTTTAGAAGTAAAAAGATAGAAGTGTTTACAGCGCAGGCTCCGGTATTCCGGTTGCTCGCTCCAGTTTTTTCAAAACGGCTTTCGTTTTGGTGAGTGTACCAATGCCCTCCTTAATCATAATCAGGTGCCTAGATGACTGCTTAAAAGCAAGACCCTGGCTTTCTCCTTTCGAGCCGATGTAGGCAAAAATATTTTGGAAACGGGTACTCTCATAATAGGGCGACTGGGCATTCTCAATGAAATAACAGCGCAGCTTGCCATTCTTGAGGATAACGCGCTCAAAGCCTAGTTGCTTGCACAGCCAACGCACCCGCAATCCTTCGAAGAGGGCTTCTACCTGACGGGGTACCTTCCCAAAGCGGTCTTTCAGTCGCTCCCGGAATTTTTCAACGGCTTCTTCGTTCTCAAGGGTGTCCAGTTCGGTGTAGAGATTCAGACGTTCCTGAATATTATTGACATAATCGTCGGGAATCAGCATTGTAACGTCCGTATCGATTTGGACATCGCGTACGTAGGATAATTGCTGAACTTCCTCTTTGAAGAGCTCTTTGAATTCGTTTTGCTTGAGTTCAGTGATGGCTTCTTCCAGAATCTTCTGGTAAGTTTCGTATCCAATATCGGTGATGAACCCACTTTGTTCTCCTCCCAAAAGATTACCGGCTCCGCGGATATCCAGATCTCGCATGGCAATATTGAATCCAGAGCCCAGATCGCTGAACTCCTCCAGCGTTTTCAACCGCTTGCGAGCATCCGTGGTCAAGACCGATAGGGGAGGAGCAAAGAGATAGCAGAAGGCCTTTTTATTGGATCGCCCAACCCGGCCCCGCAATTGGTGGAGGTCACTCATCCCAAATTGGTGGGCATTATTAATCATAATGGTATTCGCATTCGGAATATCGAGACCGGTCTCAATAATATTGGTACAGATCAGCACATCGTAGCGTCGTTCAATAAAGTTGAGCAAGGTCTTTTCCAGATCTTTGCTTTCCATTTGCCCATGGGCCATCGCAATGTCTACATCCGGGCAAAGCCGCCGCACCATAGCGGTGATGTCGGGTAAGGTCTTTACCCGGTTATGGACAAAGAAGATTTGTCCACCCCGGTTAATTTCGTAGTAGATAGCTTCTCGGATCAATTCGTCATTAAAGATTCGTACCTCGGTATGGATGGGTTGCCGGTTGGGGGGCGGGGTACGGATAATCGAAAGATCCCGAGCGGCCATCAAAGAGAATTGTAGAGTCCGGGGAATTGGGGTGGCAGTCAGGGTTAGCGTATCTACATTGACCTTCAGTTTCCGTAGCTTCTCTTTGGCGGCTACCCCAAATTTTTGCTCTTCGTCGATCACGAGTAGCCCTAGATTTTTAAAGCCTATATCTTTATTGAGAATGGCGTGGGTGCCAATGACTATGTCTATTTTCCCTTCTTTC
>JBCDIO010000302.1:0-5292 GCA_038748815.1 Bacteroidota bacterium | reverse complement strand
GGTTTTTTCCGCCGTTATCGCTCAAAAACCAGATGATGGTATTTTCCAGCAAACCGGTCTCCTCCAATGTTTCCACAATTCTTTGAATGCTGCGATCCACTTCCGTAACCATCGCAGCGTGTAATTGTCGATTCTTGTTTTTGATCTGGGGATAAGTAGCTACCGTTTCTGCGGGTGCTTCATTGGGCATATGCGGGGCAGCGTAGCAGAGCTCTAAGAACAAAGGCTGCACTCTATGCTGGGTTAACATCTGGATGGCTTCTTCGGTCAACAGATGCGTAGTGTAGCCTTCGTCATTCACGGTTATTCCATTGCGCTGCCAATCCAAGCTTCCTCCGTGTACATGATCGTAGTGGCCGACGCCTCCCGTCAAATTACCATAGAAATAATCAAAACCCCGATTGTAGGGCCAGTACTCTTTTTGGTATCGGCCGAGGTGCCACTTACCGATCAGCGCGGTGGCGTAGCCCCGATCTTTAAAATACTGAGGCAGAATTTTCTCCGACAAGGGTAAACCCAGGGTGTTATTCTTAGCGATAGGATTGACACAACCTAAGCGAAGAGCTGTTTTGCCCGTCATCAGAGAACTGCGAGTCGGCGTACAGGCGGAGTGTGCGTAAAAACGATTTAATTCTACCCCCTCGGTGGCTAAGCGATCAAGGTTGGGGGTTCGGATTTCACTACCGTGGTAACCCACATCGTTCCAACCCATATCATCGACCACGATCAATAGGATATTTGGAAGGAGGGTATCACTGCTAGATTGCGCGATTAGCGAGGCAAAAAAAGTGATCTGCAAAAAGCAAATAAAGGATATTTTTCTCATGATTAGTTGTCCTTACAAAATATGTTTCGCGTTTATTCCGCAACGATTTCAATTTCTACACTCCCCAAGCCTTCGCCGGTTGTAATCACAGTATCTCCCGGTTTTAGAAACTTAGCCACTTCTGTATTTTTCGTTTTATTGGCCAGTTTTTTGAATCGATCCATACCGAGCATATTCGCTAGGCGAACTAACCAACGGGAAGTAGATAGCACGACTCCACCCGGCGTCCCCATCAAGACCCAATCCCCCTTTTTCAGAGTGGTATTTGGATATCTCCGCTGAACTACCCGTAGCATTTGCAATGGGGTATAGATCATATCACTGGTACTTTGCCGTTGGCGGACTTCCCCATTAACCTGGGTTTCCAGCATAATGCAGGGAATCGCACTGGGCTGAAAGGTATTCGGAATCCAAATCTGCGAGCTTACAGGGGTAAAACCGGAGAAACTCTTGGAGACTCCCCAATACTCATAACGGTCTTTTTGACCTTCTCCTAATATGGCCAGACTGCGTGCAGAAAGATCATTGGCGATGAAGAACCCAATCTTAGGAGCATAACCTTCCGTTGCCAACACTAAGGGGTCTACATCCTCTAAAAGCACGAAAGCAAGTTCCACTTCATAATCCAGTAAAGCGGGAAGAGTAAGGGCACGGGCTTGCAATTCGGCCCCTAAACCCGGTTCTATTTGGTCCACCGCATGCAGCAAAGTTTCCTTCGTTGGGATGGAAACAGATGACTGATTTCCGGTAATACTTGAAACCGCTTTTCTAAAAGCCGGAGGGTCGGTATCTGGATCAAAGCTGGAAGCCGTTTCATTAATATGACCAGCGTAAGAAAGACCAATACCGTAAATATGATTCGGAAGGGTATCAAACGTGGTAAAAGTACCCTCCTGTAGATCTAGACAACTGAACTCAGCGGCCTTAATATCGTGGGCTAAGCCTCGGTTGAGATAGAGGAAAAAGCCCCCGCCAAGTAGTGTAATAAGAAGGATAAAGATTCCCAAAATCAGGGTATATTTTTTCATAATACTGCGTAGGTTTTCGATGGAAGGATTTGATCAAAAATTCGATAGAGTACAAAGGGATCAGAGCTGCCCGATTTCGACCGAAAAGCGATATGCCCATCGGGCCTGATTAATAAAGCACCATCCACATTGATTTCGCATAAACCAATTAGCTCACAGTACTTCGATTTCGATAGCTCCAATTGATCTATGTTGATCGATTTAATCGCCACCCTACTTTGCTCCGAGAACCGTTGACAAGCCTTTTGCCAGGATTGCCCACCGTCTCGTACAAGTAGTGTAAAGCGCTTGTAATCAATAAAATCATGGGTTGACTGGTATCCACATTTCGACACGTCCAAATGGGGTAAGCGGGCGCCCGGCTGGCTTGTGGGAAGATAGTCCGTCACCTCATTGAAAGGAATCAAGGGGCTACTTCCATCCGGAACGAGGGCTCCTTTTTGGTAGATATACCCAATATCCAGGCCAATACGGTCAAAATGGGGAGTCTGCTCTTTGATGGTATCGGAGACCCTAGCTTGTAGAACGGGGTCTCGATTAAACTTCTTTAGTTTTTTGCTCACTTGATGGAGTAAGCCCTCCAACAAGCGTTCCTTTAATTTTAGGGGTAGCCATTGGAAAAGGAGAGAGGCTTTTAGCCTAGCCAATTGTTTGACTCCATCTCGGCCAAGACCGAAGGCCGCAGGTACGTCCAGTATTTTCTGATAATTATGGACACTTTCCTTCGCATTTTGGGCTGCAATGGGCCTGCGTTCGGATTCGTAGGTGTCCAGTAAGCGCACACCTGCCTTTCCCCGGAGAACAGCCGCAATTTTCCAACAAACATTATGGGCATCCGCAATACCGGTATTCATTCCGAGGCCGCCAGTGGGTGGAAATCGGTGAGCCGCATCCCCAACTAATAGGACCCGCCCTTTTCGATACTGCTGAGCTAATTGAGCGGACATTCTCCAGAAACTAATGGATTGAATGTCAATTGCCAGATTTGGGTGGCCAAGTGCTTTTTGGATAGCATCTGTAAAGAAGGCTTCGGAAAACTGTTCTTTTTTCTGATATTCTGAATAAAACGGTAGCATAAAAACCCATCTCTTCTCAATATGATGGGCGATAAATACCCCCGGGGATTGCGGATTCAAAATCCAATACAATTTGGCGGGTGTTTTCAAATGAGACCGTAGGTTCGTTTCAAAATAGGCACTGGCGAAGTCCTCGATCTTTTCTGGTCCCTCCATGGAGATGCCCAAATACCGCCGGCAAGGGCTTCCAGCGCCATCGGCTGCGATCAAAAAAGAGGTTCGCAGCTGCTGCTCTTTTTCAGCCGTGCGATTTAAGAGTTTGTTTTCAATCCCACTTTCCGTCTCTGCGCAGCTTTTCCACTCGTGGTTAAAAAGCACATCAATGAGCGGCTCCGCTTGTACCTTTTCTAACAGGATACTTTCCAGTGCCGTTTGGGAAATATTCAGGTAGGGACGCGCCGACTTTAAATGGCGTTCATATTTTTTCCGGATAGCCGGCTCTTCCTCGAGGTCAATTCTGCCAAATTCTTCATTGATCGTATTACAGAATAGGATTCTGGCACCATCACTGGGAGGTGAGGCCTCGTTCTCCATTTCCTGCATGGTAACCCCCAGTTCACTTAGTATCTCAATCGAGCGGCTATTAAGTTCGTGCGCTTTAGGATGTTTATGCAAACTGGCATTGCGTTCTACGATTATGGAAGAAACGCCGACTTTAGCCAGACATAAAGCGCTAACCAGTCCCGAAGGACCTGCTCCAATAATTAATACATCTGCGGTTTTCATCGGCCTAGGATTCTGGTTGAATCTTTCTCAACAAGAAGATTACGATGCCTAGTAGCACCGTCAAACAGCCAAAGACAAAGGCATTTTCCTCAATACCAAAAATGTGCATGTGGTAGCGGTGATCTACCAATTGGCCCTGGTACAGAGGGGCAAATCCCACAGCAAGCCAAAAGCCGAAAAGATTCGTCCCCTGCCACAGCACGGCGATCCAGAGGTTTTCGTTGGACCTTGGCTTACGGAACCATATGAAGTACAGGTTAGCCAATCCAGAAAAGAACATGAATCCCATTAGCCAGGCTAAGTGAATCCGAGCGTGACCCACCCATTCTGGATTAAGTAAATGGGATACACCGGAATCTTTGATGATGGGGCCAAAAAACTCTAAGCAGCCAAGTGTGAGGAGGATTTGTGCCAATCGATATGGATTTACCCGTTTCATACATTGCCATTTTGTGATTGAAGAAGATGGGAAAGGGAGGTTTTCCAGCGTATCATGGGGACACTTGCTGGTTCGCAGAGCGAATTTGTTTCCGTAGTGATTGCTGAAGTACGAGTGCTACACCCAGTAGTCCAACTAAGACCAAAATGGGACTGATACCGAACATGAGGATGAGAGAAACGGCCCAAAAAGTAGCCGCTAAACCAGCTACAAAGCGATAGTCAAAGCCGAGTCCATAAAGCAGTAGCGTTAAAAACAAAAAGCAAGTCTTTGACCAGTATACTTTATTGGCATCGATCAGCATTTCGGCGGGGGTAATAGCCTCACTGTAGGTGGCGAAGATGTTGATACCGTCTCCAAACCAAAGACGAATCGTCATATTGAGAATGAGGTAGGTATAACCAATAACCAACAGGTAAAACAGCCAGTCTGTTTGGAGTTTATAGCGCAGCATATTACAGTTATTTCTTGATGGTTGGAAAAAATGGGGCTTACTTGGAGCAAGAAGCAGAGCATCAGCACCGTTGGCAACGAGGCGTTACCAACGGCGCTTGTTTACTCAACCTACAACCATCTTATACGGGTTTACTGTGCCATTCGTGGAACAATCCCTCCGGATCGCGCTCCGCTCGGATCGCTTGTACCTTTTCCATTTTATCGGGATCCATGAAGGTAAACGTACGCTTATGCAGGGCCTCATCCGCCAATTGGATACCCGTAGCGAGATGTTCCATTTTGCGCATCGTGTCGCTGGCCCAGTTACCGTACTTCGCAGTATCCGCAGGGTCTTTCCAACAGCTATACATGGATAAGTAAATATTGTCCTCGTTGCTGTAGGCCATATCCGTCGACAACTTACCCGGGTGCCAGTTTAGCCAAAGTAGGTGGGACGGAGCCGGTGGTAGGGTCCGGGAAATCTCCTTAAGGTGTGGTAGTAAATCATCGATGGAAGCATGTGTCCACATATTGTCTACCCCCCAGCAGTGATCTTCTGGATAATGAGACATCACCGTTTTATAAAGCATGTCAATACTAAAGTTGAGCGAGGGTGTTCGAATGATGGCTTTTTTGGCGATAGGACTATTCTTCATAAACTGCTTGGCCTCTTCGAATTCGTCGCGGGTGTCCGCAAAAATGGGCGCAACCGCTTCAATTCCGGGCCCTAGGACGCCCATCATATTCCGATTCATCAGCATT
>JBCDIO010000301.1:0-5298 GCA_038748815.1 Bacteroidota bacterium | reverse complement strand
TTTTCCTTCTGTTATGTTTGGGTGGCAAAAATAAAGGCTTTGCGAATCTGCTTTTTCAAATGAAGGTCAGTAGTTGTGTTATTAATTATTATTCTAAATTTTTATTCTTTCCTTATCATTATCAGTGTTGTGAGTTTGTAGAATAAAAAGTTAGGAAATTATTTGGTTGAGTACTTATTCAAGTTCCTGTGTCGATTTTACACATGGTTTACACAGCGTAAATGTTTGTAAATGCCCAATTCCGTGCGTTTCTACACACCCGGTGGAGAACCTTTCGACAGAAAAACTTTTCCGGGTTGATGATGTGTTAATCGTCTTTTATCTGTGGATAAAAGAGAAGGAAACTCACAAATTTTGAGGAGCATCCCTATGTTCCACGCTTTTTGATACAGCGATTGGGGAAAACAGTGGATAAACCACCCTTATATTGACGGCTTTCCCCAAATTTTGTGTGGAAACGGACAATTACTAATTCCTTGATTGACTGGTATTTGTAAATAAGACCAAAATCGCATGTTAGTAATTCAAAAAGGTAGTTCCTCTCCCGCAAATTTTGTATTTTCCTAGTACCCATTTGTCAGAATTAAGCGACTATTGATATGTGTGGTCGATTTTCACTCTCCGTCTCCGAGCAAAAATTGCAACAGCAACTTCCTTTCCTAGAAGGAAATCAACAGCTGAGGCCTAGCTACAATATTGCTCCCACTCAGCACGCTTACGTAATTACCAATGATCAAGTAAACCGCTTACAATACCTCACCTGGGGGCTCGTACCGTTCTGGTCAAAGGACGGCAAAAATACGGGACGTTTGATTAACGCTCGTTCGGAAGGCATTGAAAGTAAACCGTCCTTCCGGGTTCCCATTCGAAAACGCCGTTGTCTGGTGATTGCCGATAGCTTTTACGAATGGAAGAAAGTGGGTAAACAGAAAATTCCCTACCGCATTCTGCCTAGAAACGAAGACTTGTTAGTAATGGCGGGTATTTGGGACATCTGGGACCAGAAGGAGTATCCTGTAAAAAGCTTCTCTATTATTACCGCCCCTGCCAATGCGGACGTGGAATCGGTACACGATCGGATGCCCATTCTGCTATCAAATACGGAAAAGCAATTAGATTGGCTCGAAGATCAGTCAATCGAAGCTGTTTTGCAGCAGCTAAAAACACCGGAGAAAGGATATTTAAAAATGTATCGGGTTTCTATCGACGTGAATAGTCCCCGCAATAATCACGAACAGTTACATCTTGAACAACCCGAGCAGAGAGACCTTTTTTCTTCTCTAGATGGGCTTTAGAGCCGATTTCCCATGCAAAGATGGGCGTCTAAGCAAACTCTTAGACCTTAAAGTTGAGTAGGTAATTCTGAACCTCCTGATTGAAGGCAGCTTGGTCTCCTCCATGAAACTGTACCTCGACCGGTAGGACAAAAACGGGTAGTTTATGCTCCAATAAATAGTCTCGATGCTGTTGCATTCGCATGGCATCTTTCTCCGTAGTAATGATCACTTTCTTCGTAGATTCTAGCCGGTCAAAGTAGGTTTTCATTCTGGCAATATCCCGATTAGTAAAATCGTGGTGGTCTTCAAATTCGAGGCTATTCACTTGTCCGCCCAGGGTCTCCACGTGTTGTAGCAAATAGTCGGTGCTGGCAATAGCGCTCACTAATAAGATATCGACATCCGGTTCCAGATTGAGTTGATAAGAACCATTAAAGAGATAATATGGCTTGAGGTAATGGTAGAAGCTGTAATATAATTGTTGGTGAGGAAGTGGCTTTATTTGTTCTTCGAAGTGTTTTCGATCTACTTCGGATAAGTCTCGAGGGCATTTACTTACGATAATGGCATCCGCCCGTTTGTAGGCCGAACGCCACTCTCGGAGTCGACCCGCGGGCAGCAAATAATCTTCCGTAAAAGGCTGACCGTATTCGGTCAATAAGATATTGAGGCCCGGTTTTACAGCCCGGTGTTGAAAAGCATCGTCCAATAGGATAACCTGTGTATCGGGATGTCGTTTCACAATTTCGGGGATCCCAAAAGAGCGACTTTCTGAAACCGTAACGGTAATATTTGGGTATTTGCGCTTGAATTGTAGGGGCTCGTCACCAACGGCATTGGCCGTATGATTTACTTGCGCTTCAAGATAGCCTTTAGTCTTTCGCTTATAGCCTCTACTCAACGTGGCTACTTCTAGGTGATCCTGTAACAAACGGATCAGATACTCGATGTGGGGCGTTTTGCCCGCGCCACCCACGGAGAGATTACCCACCGAGATAACCGGCAGGTTAAATTCAATCTCCTTGAGTACACCATTACTGTAAAAGAAATTACGTAAGCTGATACTCAACCCGTATAAGAGGGCAAAAGGAGCTAGTAGAATCTGAGCAACGATTTTCTGTACCATATATATAAGGTGTGTTGCAGAGGCTGTAAAATAGAAAATAAATGAGCGAGCCAAATAGTTTGCTGGCAATAGGATAAAATTATGGAAGAAGCATAGCTAGTAAGAGAAAATGCGTCTTTTGAAAAGCAAGTACAATAAGGAGGTTGTATTTTGCATTATTCTTTGCAGACCAAATCCCTTGCGGACCTTTTCATGGGAGTACTCTCCACGTTTTCCACGATTCGAACGAAGATCCAGACTTTCTTTGAACCTCTAAGTAGCCGATGGCGTGCTTTTCGGACCCGAAAACCCTGGCTATCCTTCTCGACTTTACTGGCTTTTTGGGGCATCCTTTTTATCCCCATCGGAGTAGCCTTTTTATTTACCCTCGTTTATTACGGCTTTTTTGGTCCGTTACCTACCTACAGCGATTTGCGGGCGGTGCAGAATGATGAAGCATCGGAAGTATACGGGACCCGGGATGTTTTGCTCGGAAAATACTTTGTGCAGAATCGCGTAAATGCCAATCTGGAAGAATTATCTCCCTATTTGATCAATGCTTTAGTCGCTACGGAAGATGCTCGATTTTTTCAACATTCTGGTATTGATCCCCGGGCCTTGGTGCGGGTGATTCTCCGAACAATTATGCTAGGAGACGAAGGTGGCGGTGGTGGCTCCACCCTGAGTCAACAATTGGCGAAGAATTTGTTTGATCGAGAGGAATATGGTGTCTTGACTATTCCTGTGGTCAAGATTCGAGAAATGATTATTGCCCGCCGGCTAGAAAATATCTACTCGAAGGAAGACCTTCTCCATTTGTATCTGAATACAGTCCCATTCTCGGATAATGTATACGGTGTTAAAGTAGCGGCACAGCGATTTTTCAATCGCTCCGTAGCGGACCTACGCATTGAAGAAGCGGCCCTGTTGATCGGTACCTTAAAAGGGAACAGTATGTATAGCCCCATTCGCCATCCGGAGCGGGCCACCCAACGTAGAAATGTGGTACTTAGCCAAATGGAAAAGTACGGGTATCTGGACTCCTTGAGTACGGATTCCCTGCAGGCACAGCCCATTCAATTGACATATCAAAGTGAAGGTAATAACCAAGGCTTAGCTACGTACTTTCGGGAACACCTACGATTAGAATTGGGCCAAATTCTAGATACCCTGCAAAAACCAGCGGGCGGAAGTTATAATTTGTACACAGACGGGTTGAAAATATATACTACTATTGATCCTGGTTTGCAAGGTTATGCGGAAGAAGCGGTAAGCGAACATATGGCCAAGCTGCAAAAAGCCTTTGATGATCATTGGAAATCAAAGCGGCCTTATTCGCGGAAGTTGCTCGAGAATGCGGTTGCTCAATCGGATCGTTATCAAAGGCTGGTGAAGGCAGGCCTAGAACAGAAAGAAATTGAAGCACAATTTGCCCAAACCGTTTCCATGGAGATATTTAACTGGGGGCCTGATAGTACTCGATTACAGACCTGGAGCCCACTAGACTCCATTCAACACTATTTGTCCTTGCTTCATGCGGGCTTTTTGGTGATGGATCCACAAACGGGAGCTATTCGGGCCTGGGTAGGCGGTATTGATCATTCGTTTTTTCAATATGACCACGTTAAGTCAAAACGACAAGTGGGATCTACATTTAAACCCTTGGTGTATGGTACTGCATTGGTATCTGGTTATAACCCTTGTGAGTATATTCTCAATGAGTTAACCACGTACACCGATTACGAAGATTGGGAGCCTAAGAATTCGGATGGTAATTACGGCGGCTACTATAGTATGGCGGGTGGTTTGGCCCAATCCGTCAATACTATTGCAGTAGAATGGTTATTTAAAGTAGGCATTGACTCCGTACGACAAATGGCGAAAGAAATGGGGGTTCGAGGTCGAATTGATGATGTACCGGCGATTGCTCTGGGAGCGGTAGAAGCCTCCTTGTACGAGATGGTACAAGTGTACGGGACCTTGGCGAATCGGGGTAAGCAACCGACTCCTTATTATATAGAACGCATTGAAGATGCCGATGGGCGGATTTTATTTAAGCGGGAAGTGCCAGATAGAAGTACTTGGAAGGAGGTAATCCCAACCGATGAAGCGGATCTGCTGATTCGTATGTTACAGGGAGTGATGGATCGGGGCACTGGTGCGCGCTTGCGTACCCGCTATGGTGTTTGGGGACAAGTGGCCGGAAAAACCGGTACTACACAGGATCAATCGGATGGTTGGTATTTGGGATTCACCCCTAATTTAGTCGGAGGAGTTTGGGTAGGAGCGGAGTCACCTTCAGTGCATTGGCGATCATTAAGTTTAGGGCAGGGGGCCAATACGGCCTTACCAATCTGGGGGTTATTCTTAAAAAAAGTCTACCAGGATACTAGGTATAAATCGTGGCAGGGGAAGAAATTCGTTGTGCCTGATAGTATCGTTTTACAACAGCTCGATTGTCCTTCCTTTCGAGAAGATCTGGATGGTTTATTTTTTGACACGGAAGAAGATAACGAAGGCTTAAATAAAATCTTCAATATCTTCCGTCGTGATGGGAACCAAGAAAACGCACCAACTTACGATAATCCAATTCAGGTGCCCAACTCCAATGATCCAAATTTGTCTCCACTGGAGCGAGAGCGTTTACGTCAACAAGAAGAACGGCAACGTAAGAAGCAGGAACGGGCCCAAAAACGCAAGGAGTTTTGGAAAAATGCTTTTGGGAACGAGGAACAGTAATAAGTACTTCATAATCTAAATTTCTAACCTTTTTGACGGGTTCTTTTTGCCCAGTTCCTCGTTACGTGTTCACCTTTGTAGCTACGGCTACGAGCCCTGCGTGTCTTGATCTGAACAAAAATATCCTCGGTCAAAGTATTCACTTATGTAGATTACTGTGTATTTACTCTGGTTGGA
>JBCDIO010000300.1:0-5298 GCA_038748815.1 Bacteroidota bacterium | reverse complement strand
GTCAACCGTACAGTACTATTCTGATCCAATAACACTCCGTACTCACTATTATTGTAGATATAGCTATCCTTCACGTGCAAGTATTTGGTTTCATAGGCCACCACGCCAATAATGCCACTCCCGTTTAATTGGCAGCCAGAAACAACCACATTGGAGCAATTATAAACCTGGATAACGTTACCTGTGCAGCCTAGAGGGCCGTCGGGCTCAATGTGGGTTGCTTGAAAATTAGTCAGAGTGACATCGGTACTGCCATGTACCAACACCACATCCTCGCTCTCGTACTCCATGAGTAGGGTGGCTCCTCCTCCATTAAGCGTAAACCCTCTCCGATTGTAAATATCAATCGTACGATCCAATAGGTAGATCAAATTCTGCAGTTGTACTTCATTTTTAGACTCAATCTGCCGATATAAGTCAGCGACTTCTTCCGGAGTAGCCATGCGTAACTCTTCCATCACCGGAGCCGTTTCTTCAACTAATGCATCCTCTGTATCATCCTTCCGTTTGGTCGGTAAAGAACGTTCTTCCGCTTCGGTACTGGATACCGTAGCTGTTTCGACAACCGGTTCTGATACCGATACATTCGTATTTACTTCCGCTTGGGCAGAAGGATCGGAGTTGGAGGAAGTATTATCCGTACAGGCGAATAAGGTAAGAACCAGGAAGAGGCTCCAAAGGTATCCGTTTTTCATGTTTGGGTATTTTTAGTGATCGTATTTACAAACGGTCGTAGCTCTATACCCAAAGCGAAGTGGTTTGGGAAAGTTAGCGCGAAGTCCATGTGCTTGTCAACAAGGCGCCAAACGTAGGCGAAGCCGTAGTTTCGGAGAGGCTTGGCAACGTAGTAGACGAGTGCAGGGGCGCGCGAAAACGACTCAAACCATTTCGTTTTGGGTATAAATGTACCCAAAAAACGCCAATGCTTACCCTTCGGAAGATAGTATGCTCTCTATAGCGGCTAGAATGGCTTCTTCTTTGGTCCGAGGATTCCAGTCCAGCAATCTAGATGCTTTATCATTCTTAGATCGTAGTTCTTTCCCTAAATGGGGGGCTACCCCCCGGGCGGCGGGATCAAACCAAGCGGCTAGCCGGACCACCCAATTGGGATACTCTCGGGTACTGATTTGCTCGGCTGCTTCTCCCAATTCCTTTTTTAGGAATAGAGCGATGTCTTTCAGGGTCATCAGACCATCGGTAGTTGCTAAGAACCATTCATTACGAGCTTGCGGGTTCTGCATAGCCCGGAGGTGGAGATCCGCCACGTCCCGGACGTCGATAATACCGCTACCACATTGGTGTTTTTTCGAATAAATCCAAAAAGGCGGGAACCGAAAGGTTGAAAAGGTCGACGAGAAAATGTCCCAGAAGACACCATCGAAGGCTGCCGGTTTTATGGTAAGTCCAGCCCCAAATCATCCCTAGGATTAATGTGACCGTGATCACCTCAGGCCCTTGGTTAACCTCCGAATACAATCCAAAAACGGCATGGTTAAAGGAAAAAAATAGACTGACATATAAAATCGCCCAAAAGGGCTTCCAAGACCTTGTAAAGTCTAATAGGAGACCCCGCCAGTAAAACTCTTCAAGCCAAGGATTCAACAATGCCAATATGATCCATGGAACCCAAACAGTCCAAGGGGCTAGCGTTTCATAAAAAGAAAAGAAAACCGTAATTGGTAAAAACCCAACGAGGACTGCCAGTATCGACCAACGTATAGGACCACGAGCCGGTTGCATCCATTTTTGGATAGCAGAACGGCCTCCAAACCGGATAATAAAAAAGGCACATAAAGACCATTCAACCAGAAGAATGGGGATAAAAACCCACTTGTCTCACCGCGGGGCAAATAAGAGAGCGACTCCAATATTGACCAAAAAAATGATCAGTGGAGAAAAGAGGACGAGTGTCTTAGGGCGTTGGTTCATGAGTTGTACGTCAAGCTGCTATCTGGGCCAAATGCTCGGCGGCTATTGCATATATCACGACTACACGTCCATTTCCACTTAGAACGTTCCATCGTCGTGTAGTCTTAGCTGATATATGCAATTCGCCTGTCGGCGATTTCCACCCGCGCCCAGGCAGCTGCGTCCAACCAGGTGCTAGCGTCCATAGGGTTGAAAGAAGCAACGGAGAATAATGAGGAATAGACGCTCCGTTGTTGCCTACTCGCCTGAGCCTTCGGCAAAAATCAGTCTCGTCGGGCTGCCACTTCGCTGCAAAAGAATTCTATTGAAGAAGGTGAATAAGAACCTACGGCGCCAGCACTAGCCGTTGGTCCACAGTATACCTTCCTAATATACGAATCTTTTAAGATTCTAGTCCAATGCTTACCCGTAATGGCCTAATTCGTGCAAAAGGGCTATATCCTCAAAGCAAAATACTTGGAGGAGAAAAGACCTAAACTAGCGGATGCGGATTTCGAGTGTTTTTCCTAAGCCAGCTTCCACAATTTTCTTTAAGGTCATTAATCCTATATCGGAGCGATTATTTTCAATCGCTGGAAATATAATATTTAGTAGTCCCACTTTTTCGGGCAAGTTCTTCTTGCGTTAGTCCAATTTCTTTTCTTGCGTACTTGATCATTAAGCCAATTTCAATGATTCTTTCCTTATCTGGCTCGCTGTTCTTGTACAGGATCATAGGATCGAGATCATAAGGATAAAACACTTCCTTTCCCGTAATATCTTTACCGGTGGTACCAATACCCTCCCAGCCAATAGAATTATTCATTAGGGTCATCTGCTGGAACACGGCCTGATCTTCGAGAAGTTCAAAGCCGACTCTCCCTTTACGTAGTTTAAATACCTCTCTGAATAGTCTATCGAAGTCGATTATTCTGGACTCTCCGTTATTAAAAAGAAGAGAAACTCGATAAGATTCTAAACTATTAATTTTCAGCACCCTAGGTATACCTCTAAAGCCTTTCATAATTCTAAATATTAGGATTAAACTGGTTCCACTTTTCCCAAAGAAAGGTTTGATTTTCTGTTGTCCACTTGATTACTTTCTTTTTTTGCTTCTTGGGCAGTTTTCCAGCCATTGTTTCTAAAGATTCAATAAGTATTGCTTCCTCATATTCCGAATATTGTACCTGTAAATGAGGAGGTATATGAGAATCTTAATAGAGTCAAGTATAAATATGGTAGGCATTGGGAATCTATTTCAAGAACTCTACAATATATACCATATTGCCTAATTAGGCAACATCGTATTTACCTTTTCTTAGCCTATTACTTGAAGTCAATCCGTGCCCTTTGCGAACTCCACTTCTAGGTCTCCCTTTCGGTGAATAAATCGGCGAGAAAACCGAATCTTGTTCTATGGGTATTGCACGCAAAGAACGCCAAGTTCAGCGCAAAGTACGCCAAGCTATGGAGGCCTTTCACGCTCCCAAGAGCTAAGAAAAAACTCCAGATTCAAGTGTAAACGTACTCCGCAATCTTTGCGAAACCTTTGCGAACTCCACCTCTAGGTCTTCCTTTCGGTGGATAAATCGGCGTGAAAACCGAATCCTGTTCTATGGGTATTGCACGCAAAGAACGCCAAGTTCAGCGCAAAGTACGCCAAGCTATTGAGGCCTTTCACTCTCCCAAGAGCTAAGAAAAAACTCCAGACTCAAGTGTAAACGTACTCCGCAATCTTTGCGAAACCTTTGCGAACTCCACCTCTAGGTATCCATTTCGGTGGATAAATCGGCGTGAAATAGAAAGTACTTGCCTCCTATCCGAAGGCAGAACTCTACTTTATTTTGAATTTTATCCCAAGTGATTAACCTATTGATTTTTGCCCTACTCCTTTAAAAAATGTGTAACTAAATACCCCATCCGCTTCCTCGGTGCGCCGGAGGCCGGCTAATCCACGTTCCAATTCTTCCTTAGTTACCAAGCCCTCAGCAATCATAGCCGTCCCCATACCGGCGATCATAGCGGTGAAGGTATCTTCTATAAATCCTTGCACCAGGGCTCCTCGGCTCCGGTCGACATAAATTTGGCGAGGGCTTACCTGAACACGGTTGAACTTAGCGGATGTCAATAGTGGATACAGCCGACGCCCAATGTTGGCATCTCCACCCCGCCGCTCCTGAAGGGCTACTTGACTCCGTACCAGCTTACGAGCATAAGGATCATCGGGATAGAAAAACGTAGAACCATGATCCCCCTCGATCACTGTGATCGTTCCCCCGGGCTTTAATACACGGTATAAAACCGCTAGTACTTCTTGAGGATTGGTCAGGTGTTCTAATAAAAAGCAAACAAAGATATGATCGTAGCTAACGCTGCGTTTAGGGAGTTCATACACATCCAGTTCTTCCAGCTGTACGTTTTCTATTCCTCGCTCTTGGAGCCGTTTCTTGGCCCGGACAATCGACTCCCCGGAAATATCGATCGAAGTGAATTGACAAGTAGGATTTTGAGTAGCAATGATTTCTGTCTGGGCTCCAACTCCACAGCCCACCTCCAGAATATGAGTACCGCCTTCCCAGATCGAATCGTAGTGCAAATATTCTGCTACCGTTGCCGCCTGATCCTGTAGTCGCTGCGCTTCGCGTTGGCTGTAGCCATGCACGTAACGGCGTTCCTGGTCTGCTTGAATCTCGACCATTTTAGCTTGCAGGTCATCCAATTCGGAAAGAATAGCCCCCGCTCGTTCTTTTAGTGCAAGCCCCGCTTCGGTGAACAACAATTGATTACCAGTTCGATGAAAAAGCTTTATCCCCAGGCTGGATTCAAGATTCCGTAACTGGTGGCTCAGCGCCGAGGGCGTGAGGTTCAATTCTTTGGATGCTTTACCCAGTGAACCACATCGATCAATGGCTAAGACTAACTGCAGGTACTTTGTGTCGATCATTTTTTTCTTCAATCTACCGGGTTAAATGATCATCTAGGTTATTCGTTTACTGAGTTCTTTTCGCCGGGGTGTTGAAATATTTTCATGCTTTCACTTTCTCTAATCGGACTCGAACATTCTTATGGTAGGGCGTTTTAGCCAATGGATCGCAGTCTTCGCTGGAGGTTAGCAAGTTGACTAAAGCTCCGGTAGTCTTCTGATCGTGTCCTGGGTAAGAAAATCCATAACCGTGGGGCATCGATAAGACCCCCTGCGGTACCTCCTCCGTAAGCCATGTTTGAATTTCTACGGCTCCGGCCGGAGAAACACAGCGTACCCAGTCTCCATTGGATAAGGTATATTGCTCCGCATCTTGTGGGTGTATTTTTAGGTAACCCGGTACATCTTTCTTGCGCCAGTTGGGATCCCGCAGAATGGCATTCGCGTTGTACGATCGTCGTTCTCCG
>JBCDIO010000299.1:0-5311 GCA_038748815.1 Bacteroidota bacterium | reverse complement strand
TTGGTCGGCGAGCAGCATTCTTCCGATTCTTCTGGGGAGGGTACCAACGGCCCTTTTAATTTTTTTCTCGGGTTCGGGTTTCTTCGTAAAGAATCGTTCCCTGATGTTTTTTGGCATCGATGGCAGACTGTCGCCGAGCTTGTATTTCTTCTACCAAGGTTTTCACGTCTAAAGGGCTTCTATTCAAATTCCGGTGATACGTACGGACTATAAATTCGGACATATCTTCCGGGTACGTCACTCCCAGCTGCTTAATGTAGTGAGACAGTCGAGATCCGCCGTAGAAGCCCCAGTTATGCGTAATCCAGCGGCCGAAACTAAAGAAGAGCAAATCAACGGCGGCATCTTCGGGCATCGATTTAAAGCTTTCTTTGGATTCCTCATCGATCAAGCGATTCAGCTCCGTAAAAGCTTCCGTTAAGTCTTTGGGTATATAGACTCCATAAAGAGTTTCTTGACGAATTCGTCGCTGGTAAGCCTTTTCAAATTCTTCTTTCGTTTCAGGGGGTTTTTGCGCCCCCAGAGAAAGGGTCAAAAACAAAAAAGCTAAAATGGGAAAGCCAACTCGCTGTATCATTCGTATCAGATTGTACGGATCAATTGGAATAGATGGATATATCAAGAACTACGTCCCCTACTAAGATCATTCGCAACAAGGAACCAATCTGAATACAAATTTATTGTAATTCGGCCAATTTTGATTCCTAGCACTCCTCACAAAGATATGACGGAAGTCTCTATGTCATTGCTACCCGTTGCCAACAAAAAGTCCTAATTTAGCCATTCTCAACAGGTCTCCCCTGTCTTCAAGATAGAATGAAGTGGGGAGTCTTGCCTAAAACCGCTTAATCATAGCCCACGCTAAGCCTTCTAATATGTTGCTCAAACGATTTCTTTTTCTGGCCCTTTTGGCTGGAACGATCTATGCCTGCTCGAATGATCCACAGCCAGTGGAAACAGAAACCCCAGCTAAACCAGCCGGGGACACCCGTTTTACATTGATTGATGGAGCTACCTCTGGCATCACTTTTCGCAACGATATCACCGAAAATCATGCCTTAAACATCATCACGAACTCCTACATGTACAATGGTTGGGGAGTGACCGTTTTAGATATAAACAACGACGGCTTGCAAGATCTGTACTTTGGATCTGCCCAAGGAAAAAATACCCTTTATCTCAACACGGTAAACCTTTCCTTTGAAGATATCACCCAAGCGGCCGGGGTAGCCGCCGAAGGTGGCTTCAAAACCGGCAGTACCGCGGTTGATATCAACCAAGACGGATACATGGATCTCTATGTTTGCCGCACGGGTTTACAGCCAACCGACGATCGGCGAAACCTGCTTTATATCAATCAGGGAGATAATACCTTTAGAGAAGCCGCCGCGCAATACAATTTGGATATTATCGCCGGCTCAAATCACGCCAATTTCTTTGACTATGATCTCGATGGCGACCTCGATGTATACATAATGAACCACCCGGTTGATTTTAAGTCGGTCAATAATGTTTCCTTAGTCAATATGCCCGACGGGAGTCAGGTAAGAAACAGTCAACCTCGAGCTGAATACGAATCCGATCAATTCTTCCAGAATAATGGGGATGGAACCTTCCGTGACGTCAGTGCCCAAGCTGGCATTGTAAACCGGGCTTTTGGCCTCAGTGTAACGGTTTCTGACTTCAACCAGGATGGCTATCCGGATATCTTCGTAGGAAATGACTACATCGAGCCGGATTTACTCTATATCAACAATCGTAAGGGTGGGTTTACCAACCAGATCGATGCTTACTTCAAGCACACCAGTAATCACACGATGGGGGTTGATATTGCCGATTTTAACAATGATAACAAAGTGGATTTGGCCGCTCTAGATATGATTGCGGAAGACAACCGTCGTCAGAAGTTACTGATGACTACCATGATCACCCAGCGGTATAACACCCTGGTCAAGTATGGGTACGGACACCAAATGATGCGGAATGTACTTCAACTAAATATGGGGGAGGGACGCTTTAGTGAAATTGGAACCCTAGCCGGCGTTTCTAACACCGATTGGTCTTGGTCGGTATTGATGGCCGATTACGACAACGACGGCTGGAAGGACATGTACATCACGAATGGCTACCGTAGGGATGTTTCTAACCTGGATTATTTGACCTACACGGTGGACTCCATTAACCGTTCGGGAGGAATAACCCAGACCCGTTTCCCAGACTTCAACGATTTTTTGAATTTAATTCCATCCGAACGGTTACAGAACTATATTTTCCACAACAACCGCAATCTGACCTTTAGCAAAGTAAGCAACGACTGGGGGATCACCCAAGAGTCTTTCTCCAATGGAGCAGCTTATGTAGATTTAGATAATGATGGCGACCTAGATTTGGTGGTGAATAACATTGCCGACCCGGCATTCCTTTATAAGAATAACAGCCGCGAAAGAGAACAGAATCATTATGTACAGGTGGCCTTCGCAGGGGCTGAAGGTAACAAACAAGGCATCGGTACTCGCGTATGGATAACGGCCGCCGATGGCAGTCAACAATATCAGGAGAACTACCCCGTTCGCGGATTTTTCTCAAGTGTAACACCCGTAATGCATTTTGGACTGGGAAGTCAAACTAGTATTGCCTCCTTGAAGGTGGTGTGGCCAAACGGTAAGATGCAGGTGATGGAGAATCTGGAGGTCGATAAGCTATACGAATTATCGATAGATAACGCCACGGATACTTACCGAGGGGATACCGAAAAAACCAAACCCATTCTGGCGAATAAATCGAAGTCGATCAATTTTCAACACCAGGAAAATGACTTCGAAGATTTTGATCGCGAGCGCCTACTCCCCCACCGTTTGTCTAAACTAGGCCCTTACCTCACGGTAGGCGATGTAAACGGCGATCAATTGGAGGATGTATTCATTGGTGGAGCCGCGGGGCAAGCCGGTGCCATCTATCTCCAACAGAGTAATGGAAGTTTACGCCAAAGCAATCAACCAGCCCTGCTGGCGCACGCTGCTCAAGAAGACCTCGGCGCGATATTGGCTGATGTGGACGGTGATCAAGACCTTGATCTTTACGTAGTTAGTGGTGGCAATGCGTTCCCTCTAAACGACGATCGCTACCAGGATCGATTGTATCTCAATAACGGAACCGGTACCTTCAAGACGAGTTCAGGCTTACCCAAGGAAACCGCTTCGGGAGCCTGTGTCGAAGCCTTTGACTACGATCAGGATGGCGATATGGACCTTTTCGTAGGTGGGCGGGTTAGCCCCGGAGCTTACCCGCAAGCTCCCCAGAGTTTTCTTTTTCAGAATGACGGTACCGGTCGGTTCAAGGATGTAACCAGTCAGGTATTTCCCGCTCTACAAACCCTGGGAATGATAACGGATTTTCAGTTTGGAGATCTGAACGGCGATCAAAATGCGGAGATGGTTATTAGTGGAGAATGGATGCCCATCAGCATCTACAGCCTGGAAAGCGGTAGTTACAAGGATGTAACGGAGCAATTTGGTATGGCTAAAACTAGCGGATGGTGGAACTGCGTGCAGTTAGTAGATATGGACCAAGATGGAGATCTGGATATTTTGGGTGGTAACCTTGGGGAAAATTCCCGTCTGCAGGCTTCCGAGGGGCAGCCACTGCGCTTGTACCAAACGGATTTTGACCGGAACGGTAGCCTGGACCCAGTCATTACCTACTTTAACCAGGGACAGGAATATCCGCTGGCCCGCTTGGAAAATATTTTGAAGCAGGTGCCAGAAGTGAAAAAACGATTTGTCTACTTTGAGCCTTATAGTAGTGCTCCCGTTAGTCAGGTCTTTGACCAGCGAAGTCTGGATAATGCCAAGATCTACGAAGTACAAGAGTTCTCCAACATGTATTATGAAAATCAGGGGAATGCGCGGTTCCGAGGTCGTGAACTTCCTCGCCGGGCGCAGTTTGCTCCGATCAATCAATTTTTGGTAGATGATGTCAACGAAGATGGTCATCTAGACCTATTGACGGTTGGCAATAATTACTCGGCGGATGTAGAATCTGGTCGCTACGATGCAAGCTATGGCTTAGTCTTGGCGGGCGATGGACAAGGTAATTTCCGCCCGATGTCCAATGTCAATACGGGCTTTTGGGTAAGTGGAGATGCGAAGGATATTCGCAAAGTCGAAACCAAAAACGGAAAGCAAATATACTTGGTGACAAATAATAATGGGCGGATTGATCTTTTTGAACGTTAAACCGTTCTAAGTCTGTGTCTTTTAAGAAGGCCCTGCGTTGAACACTTGGTTAGACGTAGGGCCTTTTTACAAATATTTTAGCGATTCGGAAAACACACCTTGCGCTAAAACAATTTGTTTATTAGATTTGCGCCAAATCTAGGGTGAACTACCGAAAAAAATTTACTTTCTCAAACAAAGTGATTCTAAAAATTAGATTTCACGGCATTTTTTCGATTCGGCTATTTGTTCTAAACTAGATTGTTTTCACCAAATTATTTTCACTTTTTTCGCTTTGACGCCTATCCAAAAAATAATCAACGCAGTATGTATTGGACCTTAGAACTTGCCTATCACTTAGAAGATGCTCCTTGGCCAGCTACCCGGGACGAATTGATTGATTATGCTATCCGTTCTGGAGCTCCTCTTGAGGTGATCGAAAACCTGCAAGCCATGGAGGATGAAGGCGAAGCATACGATACCATGGAAGAAATCTGGCCGGATTACCCACGTAAAGACGATTTTCTTTTCAACGAAGACGAGTATTAATCGACCCGTTTGATCATAGGCATCTCGTGGAGGTGGTTTGGAATAAATTCCAAACCACCTTTTTCGTTTTAACGTTAAATTTGTGACATCATTTTTCTGTAATCCTATGATTTTTCCTGTATCTTAGAAAGAAATACAGAAAGCCCTAGCTAACCCTTTCCAACTTGTATTTAGTTAATTTACAAGACTTTGTTTCCACACAAACAAAGGAAAAGACCTTATGAAATATCTAATCGAGATATCAAAGATTGTCACAAAAAAGAAGGTCCGAAAAATCGAGATCTTCGATGATCACTCCCTAAGACATAAGAATAGTAAGTTCAATGACTTTTACGAAGCCCTCATGGCCGGAAAGTTCAAGAACGATCGTGATGCTGCCACCTACCTATACAGTTGCAGTCCAACTGATGATAAGTATCGGCAATTAAAGTCCCGCTTTCGCAAGCGCTTATTGAATACGCTGTTTTTTCTCGATATCAATCTTCCGGCTACTTCTAATTATGATCGGGCGTACTATTCTTGTAACAAAGATTGGACTTTGGTCAAGA
>JBCDIO010000298.1:0-5319 GCA_038748815.1 Bacteroidota bacterium | reverse complement strand
CTTCGGGCATGGCCAAGGAGGGAGGCTTTACATCTAGTGTTTTACCGATGATACCAAATAGCTCTTCGTAATTGAGATTCACATGGCCAGCGATGTAGCTTTCTCCGATGCGACCTTTTTCCAAGGCATTGAAGGTTGCTTGGGCAACGTCCCGGGCGTCCACGAAATTCTTACCTCCTACGGTGTATCCGGGTAGTTTACGATTATATATAGCCAGAATCATAGCCCCGGCACTGGGCTTAGAATCGTAGGGACCAAACATAAAGGTTGGGCAAATGATTACTGCCGGAAGCTGGCGCTCCTGACAGGCTTTTTCAACCATAACGTGCGCTTCGTACTTAGAGTCGATGTAGTCCAAGCCATACAGGTGGCCTTTGAAAGAACCCTGCTCATCGCCGGGTTTTTCCTTGGTGCCAAATTCGTAGGAGGCAGCTGAGCTAACGTAAATGAGCCTTTTGACTTGATGCTTGAGACAGGCTTCCACTACATTTTCCGTGCCTACAATATTTACATCACGGACTATTTTGGAGCGGGAGGGCCAGACGGAAGTGTTGGCACCGGCGTGCACCACGTAGTCGCAACCAGCAACGGCTTGATCGACTGATTCTGGCGAAAGAAGGTCGCCTTCAAACCGTTCGACGGGTAGATCATCTAGGGTGGTAGAAGTACTATTGGGAAGCACAAAAACACGCACGTCGTGTCCGGCATCGTGGTAAACCCGAACGATATTACTACCGAGGAGTCCATCTGGACCTGTAATCAGTGTCTTCATAATCGAGATCCTTCCAAGGCCCCGGTCCAATGACGAATAAGAGGAAAAGACGGAGGCCAAAATTTGAATGTGCCCCTTATTCAAAATGAAGCCACAAAACTAAAAAACTATTCGATGCTGGAGCGAATGATCGTGTCTATTTTGGTGCTTGATTCTAAGCCAAGGGTTTGCACATTCTCGAGTTGTACTGGACCAATGGATTCGACTTGTGCCACTCGTTCTCCCTGACTTTGTAATTCAATGCCCCACCAATCATCCCCACAAGCATTATGTAATCGACAACCATCTAGGATGAGTTTACCGCCTGGCTGGACGGTGATTCTGGCGTCCTTGGGTAAAGAGGTACGGCAGCTAATTTTGAGGGTCGCGTCGGAGGCTATGGTTAGGTTCCCTCCAAGATCTTTGCGCCCGCGCCAGTGAATGCTGTCACGGATGGTGATGTCTAGAGCAGTATCTAAGGTACACCAGAAGGGGTCCATATAGCGGCGGGAACGATGTTTTTCTTTACTCATGATGTAGTGCATTTTTCCAATCTGACAAGGAGACCAAGCACTTTGGAGTGCATTGTAATCCATCACATTATTGGAAGCGGCGGTATCGCAAGGAGGATTTTTAGTGCGATTCCAACAACGCATATGTCTGGGGGTGTCATCACAGCCATCGTTATATGCCCAGGTATGACTGAGGGTGTAGATATGTCCAACCTCGTGGTTGAGTACCATTCGGACGGTCCATTCGTTTCCTCCGGTTTCGTAGGCTCCGGTCACTTTTACGGCATTCCCTAAGGCAATCCCTGCGTAGGTAGGTTTGTACGTTTCTGATGCTACACTATCGGGATGGTGGGGTAGCACAAAAATGTTGAGTACGGTATCTAGCTGTACTCCGTATTTGTTGATAACCGCTCGATCTCCTCGATTCCGATTTTTTCCTTTGATGACGTAATAGTACAGGTCATCGTCGTAGTGGAAGTAAATGCCATCGTCTTTGGGGTCGTTTGGTCGAGGGGTGATTTTTAGTCGGTATCGTGGAGGAAGATTTGGCAGGTTATTACCATAGGGTAACCAGAGGCGATCGTTGGTTGCAATATCATGATTGGCCGCTTTGATCAGTTTTTTAGCGAATTGGACTCCGTAAGCGCCTTCAAAATTATGTTCGCGGCTGGTGGAATTCATGATATGAACATTGACGCGTACGTATTGCATTGGGGTGTGATCCATGTTGTTGGTATCGGGAGCGTAGGATAAAAATTCGCGGCAGCAGTCGTTTTCTTTGGGTGGTCTATTGGTAGCGGGTGTATTGGTCTCTACCAAAGGGACGTAGATGGTCCGCTCCAGTTTGGGGGTACAAGCTTCGGGTAAAAGCAATAAAAAGGTAAAACCTAGCAGTGCAGAAATAGATATAGTGAGTAATCGGAAATGAGCCATGAAAAAAGATTTTGCGCTCAGAAAATAAGGAGTTCCTTTTTGGAAACGAAAGAAGATCTCGAATCATTGGACAACTAATGGAAACAAAGATCGAAGAATGGAAACATATCGCTTAATTTCTTACCTGTGTATTGAGTGATCTCGTTTGACAATCATCAAAAATAGAGGATACTCTCACCCCGAGACCTCGGGGCGTAGACGTATAAGAAGAGGCTCCTCAAGGGCTGAAAATAGCTTCCTTCCCAAATCCATTTCCTCTTTTTGAAACATTGGCAATAACTCCCCGTTTTTATCCTAGCTTGATAATCAAAATCCAATAGGATGAACCTTTCCGCTAATAAACCCCTTACGATATTGATCCAAGAAAAAGGTATTACTGACTTGGACACGCTCTTATCCTACGTTCGCGAAATCCCCTACGGACGTAGCTCCAGCCGAACGGACTTTTCTACGGTCATTACCGAACATAGGGGGACCTGTAGCAGCAAGCACGCCTTGGTCAAGGCGATCTCCGAGGAGAATCAGTTACAGAAGGTAAAGCTGATTCTCTGTATGTATAAAATGAATCCAAAGAATACGCCAGGGATTGGAAACGAAATCATTAACCATGGCTTAGAATACGTACCAGAAGCGCATTGCTATTTGAGGATCGATGATCAGCGGATTGATATTACCAACCCCAGCTCCAATTTGTCTAGGATTGAAAATGATATTCTGGAAGAAACGGAAATTAGTGCTGATCAGGTTGGAGCCTTTAAAGTAGACTACCACAAGAGGTATATCAAACGATGGATCAAAGAGCAGGCGGTCCCAATGGATTTTGATCAGGTATGGAAGGTCCGGGAAGCGTGTATTCAGAACCTTTCGGTGGGGTGATTTTGAGTTTTTTTAAAAAAGTAGCCACAGATAAAAAATCGGGAAAATGGTCTTCTTAATCTTACCTTTTGTTGATTAGTCCCAATTTGCTTTTTGCCGATAAGGGAGATTACCTTTAGGGCAATAATTACGTCTTCAGGTCTGCGCTCCGAGTACTCGGGGTGAGGTCGCGTAGACTTATAAGATGAGGCATATGGCCAACATAAAAGGCCGAGATGCAAGCATCCCGGCCTTGGCGATTTATCGTTATGATTGATTTACATATTCAAGCCGCCACAAACACTAATGGTCTGTCCGGTGATGTAAGCACCCATATCGGAAGCTAAAAATACACAAGCCGCAGCTACCTCTTCCGGATCACCAAAGCGCTTCAACGGAACATTGCTTAGGTAAGCATCGCGGGTTTTTTCGTCTAGCTCTTCGGTCATGTCCGTCTTAATAAAGCCCGGAGCGATAGCATTACAGCGAATGTTACGAGACCCTACCTCTTTAGCGATGGACTTGGTGAAGCCAAAAACCCCCGCTTTGGAAGCGGCGTAATTTGCTTGACCCGCATTACCAAAGTCGCCCACTACCGAACTGATATTGATGATCGCGCCATTCCGAGACTTGAGCAGCGGGCGCATTGCGTGCTTCGTCAAGTTGAATAGAGACTTCAAATTGGTATGAATGACCTGATCCCATTGTTCTTCGGTCATACGCAACATTAAATTATCGCGTGTGATTCCGGCATTGTTAACCAGTATATGCAAACCACCAAAATCTTCTAGTACCTGCTTTACAAGCGCTTCCGATTCTTCGTAGCTAGCGGCATTGGAGCGATAGGCTTTTGCCTGTACCCCCATGGCTTGCAATTCAGCTTCTACGGTTTTTGCACGTTCTTCGGACGAAAGGTAGGTAAAGGCAACCTTTGCTCCTTGTTCTGCAAATCCTTTCGCGATAGCGGTTCCAATTCCTCGGGATCCTCCTGTGACGAGTGCTACTTTATCCGTTAGTAAGGCCATATATTGTCCTTTTTCGTTTTGAATGAGTGGGCAAAAATAGTTGAAAATGGCAGAAAGCCTATGAAATAGGGCATTCGATTTTTAAGCCATCGTAGGCATATTCTATTCCGGTAGGTAGCTTTTTAAGAATATCTTGGTGCAAACCTAAGTAATGCGAGGCGTGCAGAAAGTAGGCTTTTTCTGGCTGTATTTCCTGCGTGAAAGCAATCGCCTGATCTAAGGTTAAATGCGAATGGTGCTCCTTATAACGCAAGGCATTGACAATAAGAATACGACTTCCCTCTACCAAAGCCCGGTTTTCTGGAGTGATCGACTTCATATCGGTAATGTAAGTTAGGTCTCCGAAGCGGTAACCCAAAATAGGGAGCTTACCATGCTCAATGCGAATAGGAAGAATAGGTTTATCCTTGATCAGAAAGGATACTCCCGCTTCGATTTCCTGCAAATCGACCATGGGAGCACCCGGATATGGTTTTGCATCGAAGACATAGGCAAACCGCTCCCGCATGACCGTACATACCCGAGGAAGGGCATACACCGTCATATCTTCCATCTGCTTGAAATTGAAGGGTCGAACATCGTCCAATCCGGCAATGTGATCATTGTGCTCGTGTGTCAGTAAAATACCATCCAATCGTTGGACCCGCTCCCGGAGCATTTGCTGTCTAAAGTCTGGACCAACATCAATGGCCAATTGTAGATTACCCCACTGGATTAAGGCCGCCGTTCTGAGTCGTTGGTCGCGTGGATCAGGAGAAAGGCAAACCGGGCAGTCACAACCAATAACTGGAATGCCCTGCGAGGTGCCCGTTCCAAGGAAGGTGAGTATCAGCTTTTCGGCAAATTCGGGCATTCGTTATTCTTCTTCAGAAAGCTTAGACAGGTCAATTTGCCCGTGCTTTTGTACGAGCTTCCAGGTTTTTAAACCCGCTTCGGAAAGCGTGGCTGGGTCAACCTGCACAATAGAGAAAATATCGAGTAAGGTGTTGATCCGTCCGTCCGTATCAAAATATTTATTGATCACAATGACATTCTGATTCTCTACCATACAATAACCAGACTGGAAATTACCCCGCTCGTAGCGGATGGTGAACTCGATTTCTCCAAACAACGACTCGAGCTTTTTGAGGGTATGCTTGGTAAATTTCAACATAGTAAAGCGAATTGTACACCTATGGGCTCTAGGCATGCAGATGAAAAAGTGTATACTTGCAGTGCCTGCTCTTAGGTTGGTACCAAAGGT
>JBCDIO010000297.1:0-5343 GCA_038748815.1 Bacteroidota bacterium | reverse complement strand
TGCTTCCAAGGGCCAAATTTTGCCATAACTCCTTGTTCGCCAAGATGCCAGCCGTGATCGCCTACGGTGTAGACGATTAGGTATTCCTCTTCTTTTTCCTCGCAATACTTTTTGAACGATGCTACGGCATCTCCGATCAGTGCATCCCCGTAAGCGCAAAAAGCGTAATAGTCGCGAATGGCTTGCAGCTTCTCCTCTTCTTTTAATTGATCAGCTTTGCATTCATTGTAATGAATTACAAGTTGGGGTGGAAAATTTGACAACTCATCCGTGCTAAACTCTGGTATTTTGTACTGCTTATCTTTAAATAGATCGCGGTATTTTTTGGGAGGAATTACGGGTGTATGTGGCCAAGTAAAGCCAAGGTGCAAAAAGACAGGCTTATTTTCATCAGCGCCTTCCACTTCCCGGCCGGAAATGGTCTTATAGGGCTTCCCGGCATTTTCCAGGTAGCTTTTGAGTTCTTTAACGATTAGCCCGTCAATGGTTTCCCCAGCCGGGTTAGGGTTTTCGCCTCCAATGATCAGGGTATTGTGTGGCCGGGTGTACACCCGTAGAATATCAAAGTCCTCTTCAATCTTAGCACGCTTGTCTTTGTCTGCCTTTGGAATCTCCTTTTCCATGTCATTGGTCGTATAGGTCAGTTTCGTTCCATCGGGGTAGATAGTGGTTTCTTCCTTGTATAAAAGTTTGAAGATGCCATCAGGGAATTCAGTTTTGGCAGCACTGGTAAAAATGTCTCCGTGGCCTTGGTTTTGGAGATCCGCCTTAAAATGAACGACCAAATCGAAGATATCGTCGGGCTTATTTTTCTTCTTATCAAGATACTTATCGACGGACCAGTGGGACTTACCAAAGGCAGCAGTGCCATATCCCTCCTTTCTTAAATACTGCGACACCAAAGGCTTGGTAAAATCGGCTTCTTGGTGGGAGTAAAACTTATAGTGACCTGCCCGGAAGGGGTATCTTCCGTAGTGCATTGACGCTCTGGAGATAGCGCACATCGGGGAATTGTTGTAAGCATTGACGAACATGGTTCCTTCAGCTGCCAGCTTGTCGATGTTTGGAGACATAACGTAGCCAAGGACACCTTCACTTTTCCCGGTAGTTGCCCTATTATAGCACTCCAAAGCATCCGCTCGCTGATCATCGGTGATGATCCAAAGGATATTGGGTTGTTTCTCTTGTGCTAAGGCCGTCAGTTGGCAAAGGCAGCAAAACAGTAGTAGAATAGACGTTTTCAATTCTTTCGGACACATGGTTCTCTAGTTTAGAGTGTTGGGTGATTTTGTTTTAGCAGCGATAAATATTGTCTTTGCTTTATTGAAAGCTTACGTCGCAACCACAGCGCCAAGATGATCTTAGACCTACTGGCAAATAGAACTATCTTTTCACGTCACCAAACCTCCTTTGATAGAGGCTTTTGTTGAGTCTTTTAGCGGCTTTCACCATGTGCGGATACGGAATATCCGTCCCCGTCACAAAGCCAATATTATAGTTTTCTCCATCGTGTGCCCGCCCTGATATGGGGGAGTCAGTATATTGAAACCAGTGGGCACCAACGAAATAGGGGTTATCGATTACCGCACCGGTATACTGCTCCCACATTCGCGCCCGATCGGCCTGATCCGCCGCATGGATAATTCCCGGATGAAAAAGACCTGCGTCTAAAGCTCCGAAATGGTACTCTCCAATTATGGCGGGCTGGTCCATATCTTTCAGGAATTCCCAGAACTTTACTCCGATGGTTTCCCGATAAAAGTTGTAGCTGAAAACGTCAACGTATTTAGTGGCGGCTTCCCGCACTTCTGGCGTCATTCCCCAGGAGGTAAACCGAACTCCCATGTATAAATGATTTGGTAGCTGCTTCGCCAAGGCATCATGAACAACTTTGAAATACTCGGAAGCGTACATCACCGTCATTTCAGCCAGGTCTTCCAGTAAAGCGTCACTGTAGACAGTCTGTCCATCAACAGAGATTCCTTCTGCGAGTCCAGTCCAAGAACTCACCTCCATATTCCAGGCTTTACTCAAAGCTTCGACATTCTGGTATTTCTCTTGGAGCAATTTCATGAAAATTGCCTTTGTCGGTAACTCCGCCGCTTTGTGTTTCAGTGCATCAATGGCAATTACATAACGGCTCTCTGGGCTACCTTCCCGCCCCCAACTTTTTTCATTATCAATAAATACACCGATGCACCAAGGGCTGTTCTTAACTTGATTCGCTACGGTTTGAATGGATAGTTTGGCCCGACGGACGAATTCGGGGTCGAAAGGATCAGGCATTGGTGCCCAATAGCCCTCGCTCATCGTCTTGAAATCGCCAATTATCCATCCATTCGCGAAATAGGGAATCCGTTTGCTACCATAAAAGTCTTCAGCCGCCCAATTCCCGAAGGAGGTAAACCCCCAATCTAGCATTCTATCGATGGTTACATCTCTCCATTTCAGGAGATAGGAACCAGGGTAACTTTCTCCGTAACGTCGTTCAAGATTGGCTTGGTAAAAACTGTATGTTTCCCCGTGCTCAATTGGCCCCATGTGCGATTGCCTACGATAACTGTAATGGTTTGCTAAAGGATCGTCGTAGGCGGGTAGGCCAACAAACATATTATTTCTTTCCGGGTACGCTTGGTAGGCGGTACTCGTTACCTTGTCCGTTAGAGCGACCATGCCCTTTGAATCTTCGGGAGTAGTATCTTCCGGGTCCTGATAGCGCACGGACTCGTCCTTATAATCTATACCGGTAAAGGTGGTGGAATTGGCCATCCGCGCATTAGCAATTCCAGTAGAAAAGAATAGATACCCTTCAGGGTCTACTAAGGCCCACTTACCCCCTACTTTCTGGGTTCTAAAATATCCCGTTGCTTCTAGTTTGGGGCCATCTTTCCATCCACCATAGACACCACGGTCTGGCATTGGTTTTGATACGGCTAAAGCGCGAAGTTCCTCGTCCGCAAGCTTACGCAGCTCTGCATCTGAGTGTACTTTAAGCGCAAAATCCATTTTATTATTCTGCCCATATTTATCAATAATTCCTCGCAAATAGTGGGGATTCATTTCTGGACTTTCCACCAATCGAATATTATCCAGCACGATTGTTTTATCCTTGGAGTTACTCTGGATAAAAAAGCGAACGGAAGCGATCTGGGTGTAGTCTACCGATTGTTTCCTGCCCTTGATAATCATCCGCACTGCGTCAGTATCAAAGGCTGCAGGGTCATCACGCAGGCCATAATCTACACCAACGCCCACACCTTCAAGTTCAAAGTAATAGGTATTTCGCCCTCCCGCAGGAATAGCCACTGAACGGGAAATCCCACCACTACTTCCTGAATTTACCGACGCCATAAGCTGTACGGAAACGTCCGTAAGATTAGTGGCATCGAACACTAAACAAAAGTGCTTGAATTCGCTAGTAGACCAAGGTGATTTAGGGACTAGGTTGATACCAGAGATTTCTTCATCTTCTTTAAATACAATTCGTAAAGCGCCGTTACCGCTGGTCACGCCGACATCTTCCGTGATACTCGCTACACTGTTAAATTCATTTACGGCTCGTAAGCTATTTGCCGTCTCAAAATCAAGTAACATCACTTGATTTTGACGATCCCAGATGCTCACGTCGACCTGGCTAAAACAGGTGCTTCCCGTACAAAAGGCGCAGATAAAGAATTGAATGCTTAGATATTTCCGCATAATATGGTTTGTCAAATTTCAGTGATTGATTATCAACAATCGCCTAAGCCTCTCTCGATCTCTCTACACCACTACGTTGGAGAGAAGCTTACGTAAAATTTAGTGTAGCCCCTCAGAATTCAGCCTTAAAAGTTCGGTCTTTTGTATTGAGCACGGTAGGGTCGCTCTAATAATTTAGCTGCCTGCTCATTCTCAAGAATAGTGTTGTTCTGGTCATCCCATTTCACCAGGCCTTCCGTGTAATAGGCCATCATGGCTAACTGTACTGTTGCAGTCGTTTGAAAACCGTCGTAAATCGGGTTAATCAATTGGCTATGATCTCTGGACTGAACCACCGCTAAAAAATTACTCAAATTCATATCGAGTACTCCTTTAGTTGGTGCCTCAATAATTTCTTGCTTACTGTCTTTCCCCTTTGGTTGGATGATCAGTTTCTGGTAGGTACCAAACATGGTAGCGTCTTCACCATAAAAAGTGAACCCACTATTGAGGTTTCGGTCTAATTCTCCTACTCCCCACATTCGGTGCTGCCAGATTAGCGGGCATTCCTCAAAATCCATTTTCACGTACAAGGTATCAGGAGTAGTTATCTTTCCTTGGTGAGCAACATTGCTTCCGTTAGCCACTACAGACTTAGGGGTACCAAAATCCATAATCTTTCGCACAAAATCTACGTGGTGGATTCCCCAGTCAACCAGGTGACCGTTGCCATATTCTTTTTCCAACCTCCAGTTGAAGTGGCCGATACTTGGCCGGTAGGGCAGCTTTGGGGCTGGACCGCACCAGGTTTCCCAGTCAAGACTGGGCGGCGGGGATTGAATGGTATGGTCGCCCACGTTGGGTTGGTAATGTATCCGCGCATCAATTTGGTGGATGGCGCCAAGTCGACCTGACCGGATCAGTGACTTGGCTCGTTCAAGTACGACATTATTCCGTTGTAGAAAACCAATTTGCACGACATTGCCAGCTTGTTTAGCAGCCATTATCATGGCCAGTCCTTCGTTGATATCGTACGCTAATGGTTTCTCGCAGTAGATGTCAAGTCCCTTTTTACAAGCCGCTATGAATTGAAGGGCATGCCAGTGTGGTGGGGTGGCGAGCAATATGGCTTGAAGACCATCTTGCTCGAGTAGTTCAAGGTAATTCTTGTATGCTCGTGGTCGACTTCCCTGTAACTGTTCAATTTCATCCGCGCCATTTTGCAGGTGCTCAGCATCGATATCGCAAACAGCAATTATCTCAGCTCCACCAACCCTCATTAAAGCCTTTACCAACCTCATCCCGAACCAGCCATAACCAAGTACGCCAATTTTTATTTTTTCCTTCTGCTTCAGCTTCGGTAGGTAAGCCGAAGACATGATTCCAAGCGAGGCAATGGATGAGTTCTCTACAAATTTTCTTCTATTCACGACTTTAAACTTTTATCTCTCTCTTCTACGTTCAATTTGCTGCCCTTCGATAGCGGTAGTAGCTGACTATCCATACGGCGCAACTTTTCACCTACATGGATGGAAAATCCCCCGTTTACTGGCAAAAATAAGTGCCAACAGGAATCTATTTACAGCGCAGCAAGTGATGTTTGCCACAGATGGGTTTAGTCATACCACTGACCATTTTCAAGAAAGCAATAAATAAAAAGTGCAC
>JBCDIO010000296.1:0-5345 GCA_038748815.1 Bacteroidota bacterium | reverse complement strand
GAGGGCAAATACGTTCTAATCGATTTCTTCTACACCGACTGCAGCCCCTGTATCGGAGCCATCCCCGCCCTTCGGGAGATTTACGAGACTTACGGCTGTAATACACAAGAACTGGTTCAACTTTCCATTAACTACGGAGAGCCGGAAAACGTACTATTCAACTACTATTACGATTACGACCCCGCTCAACCGCTCGTAAGCGGTACTGAGGGCAACGGAAATATGGTACGAGAGCTTTACTCTATCCCCGCTTACCCTACCGTCATTCTCATTGCTCCGGATCGATCCATCATTAATCAGGATATCTTTCCCGTTTCTCCAGAAAACCTGGACTTCGCGCTGAACTATCAAGCCGGCATTGAGCCTCCTACCGATGGCTGTTTAACTGTTCTGAACACGACTTCCACATCCTCTTTGTTGGATCAGATAAAGATCAGCCCAAATCCAAGCAGTGGCCCATTCCATCTTACGGGCGAGAGTACACATCGTCAGCAGGTGGAGATCGTCGTTTATGATCTATTGGCGCAGCCGGTGGATCAACGAATCATGGAACTGATGATTGGTTCCTTTGACCAAACCCTCGATCTTACTGGGCTGCCCAGCGGAGCTTACCTACTAAGCTGGCAAGTAGATGGTCAACAACCCGAATACCGACAAATTCAGATTCATCGCTAAAATGTTAGGTTAGGCTATTAAAGATTCCTGGATTGGCTGTATTTTTGGCGCAAAAATGAAGACTCTTTCCTTTTTTGCTTTCCTCCTATTGCTATTGATAGTGAGCTGCCAAGATCCCGGTACCAACACCGAAGCGGAAGCTAACCCTTCGGAAACCGAAGAAATCAGTGATCCAAGAGCTAAAGTACCTGGCGACACCCTTCGCCACCAGGGTGAAACCAATCTAAAAAATGTTAAGCAACTTACTTTCGGAGGAGATAATGCCGAAGCATACTTTAGCTTCGATTCCAAAGATTTGGTTTTCCAAGCCACGAATCCCGCTTGGGGTATTGAATGCGATCAAATCTTTACCATGGCGGCGGATGGCACCACCGATGCGAATATGGTAAGTACGGGTAAAGGCCGAACCACTTGTTCCTATTTCATGCCTGGCGATAGTACCTTACTATACGCTTCTACCCACCTGGGAGACGAAAAGTGTCCAGAAGTACCCGCTCGTTTTGGCGATAAATATGTCTGGCCTATTTACTCTGATTTCGATGTATTTGTAGCCGATCGACAAGGGCAGATCCTCACTCAGCTTACCACCGAAGATGGCTACGATGCAGAAGCTACCGTGTCTCCCGATGGCCAGAAAATTGTCTTTACAAGTACTCGCTCGGGAGACCTAGAGTTATGGACCATGGATATTGATGGTAGCAATGTGCAGCAAGTTACCGATGGCTTAGGCTATGATGGGGGCGCTTTCTTTTCGCCAGATAGCAAGAAATTGGTGTTCCGGGCCAGCCGTCCACAGACCGAAGAAGATATTAATACGTACAAAGAGCTTTTATCAAATGACGTAGTGCAGCCCACAGCCATGGAAATCTACACCTGCAATGTTGATGGGTCCGATTTGCAGCAAGTAACCAACCTCGGTGGAGCAAATTGGGCTCCTTATTATCACCCGGGCGGCGAGCATATCATTTTTTGTAGCAATCACCATACTGCTGGTAAAGGTCGTCCGGTCTTTAATCTGTTTTCCATCAAAGAAGATGGCACCGAATTAAAACAATTGACCTACGATACGGCTTTTGATTCGTTTCCCATGTTTTCTCCTGACGGAAAGAAATTCGTCTTTGCGAGCAACCGTAATAACGGTGGAGGTCGCGATACCAACGTCTTTATCGCAGACTGGGTCGAATAAACCGAATGCCTAGAACAAGAAAGCCCGGAGTCCCCATTAGTGACTCCGGGCTTTTCTATGGAATAGATGACTACTCCTAAAATTCCAGAAATTCTGCGATCTGTCCTTTTAGGGCTTTATTCGTCCCTTCGTCGTTAATTTCTCCATCGGCATTAATCAACTCGCCAATTTTAGAGATCGGTAGTTTATTAGGCAATACCACTGAGCCAACGTGATTGAGCACATCGGCAAAGTGATCCATCCCACGCAGATTTCCGGCCCGGCCGGAAGCGACTCCTACCAAAGCCGCCTTCTTCCACTTGAAACTTTCCTTATACTGTCGGATAGAGCAAGCATCCAAGAACAACTTCAAAGATCCGGGGAAACTACCATTATATTCTGGAATGATAAAGACAAATTTGTTAGCCCCTAAAACGTATTGATCTTGCAATTTGGCTAAAGAAGGAGTCTGCTTTTGGGCAGAATACATATCTGGGTGGAACCAATCGTGAGGAATTTCTTCCAATTTCAACAGTTGAACTTCTTCACTGGAATGTTGACGAAGTAAATCCGCATAATGGTCAGCAAAACGGCTGGTATCGCTATTCTTTCGGTTGGTCGAAGCAATTATTGTGATCATAACTATTAACTAGGTGTGTGGAAAATTCCACGTAAAATTTCAGCTTACTAACATATTTTTGGGCCAAATGGTTAGTAGATCGTTGAGAAAAAGTGGAACCCCGTGGAACATTCCATTTGCAAAACACCCTATCTTTGAATCACAAGCCGAGAGGGCGACTTATTCCAAACTAATTTACATCCCAGTCATGGAAATAACCTACTACGGACACTCTTGCTTTGGCATTCATATCGCTGGTAAACACCTTTTACTAGATCCGTTTATCAGCCCGAATGAATTAGCGGCGAATATAGACATAAATACAGTGCCCGCTGACTTCATTCTGATCTCGCACGGGCACGAAGACCACGTAGCGGACGAAGAGGCTATTGCTACAAGAACCGGAGCAACAATCATCTCTAACTACGAGATCGTCACTTGGTATGGGCAGAAAGGGTTCAAGGGCCACCCTATGAATCATGGAGGAAGCTGGGACTTCGAATTTGGGACCGTAAAGTACGTCAATGCCGTGCATTCGAGCATGCTCCCTGATCGGTCCTACGGTGGAAACCCCGGTGGCTTTGTCGTTTGGAACAAGGAGAATTGTTTTTACTTCGCAGGGGATACAGCACTGACCTGGGACATGAAACTCATTCCGATGACCTGCCCCAAGTTGGATGTAGCCATTCTTCCAATGGGAGATAACTTTACGATGAATGTAAACGATGCACTCATTGCCGCCGAATTCATTGACTGTAACGAAATCATTGGCTGTCACTACGACACCTTTGGATACATAAAAATTGACGAAAAAACCGAAGCCGTGGAATCCTTCGCTACGAAGGGAAAAGCACTTAACTTCCTCGACATCGGTGAATCGATATCCTTTTAAAAAACATCAAGCCATTCGGTAGAATTACCTACCATAAAGCAATTACAGATGGGAAAAGTAATTACCATAGCCAACCAAAAGGGGGGCGTAGGGAAGACCACGACTGCCATTAACTTAGCAGCCTGCCTAGCCATTCTTGACAAAAAAGTCCTGCTGATCGACGCCGATCCCCAGGCCAACTCAACCTCAGGCGTCGGAATCGCTCCCGACGAATACGAGCTGAGCTTGTACGACTGCATGGTATCGGATGAAGATCCGACCAGCGCCATCATCGAAACCGAAACACCTAATCTGCACATCATTCCATCCCACATTAACTTAGTAGGGGCAGAATTGGAATTGGTCAATCGGTTCCGTCGAGAATACATCATGACGGAGTTAGTAGAAAAGGTGCGAGATGAGTACGACTACGTATTTATTGATTGCCTACCCTCTTTGGGCATCATCACCGTAAACGCCTTAACCGCAGCAGACTCGGTGATCATCCCTGTACAGTGTGAGATTTTCTCTCTAGAGGGGCTCGGTAAGCTGCAAAACACCATCAATCTGGTGAAAAAGCAGTTGAACAAAGAGTTGGAGATCGAGGGTATTCTTCTTTCTATGTACGACCGCCGCTTGCGTCTGGCCAACGTTGTTGTCCAAGAAGTACAAGGCTTTTACGGAGAGAAGGTATTTGACACCATTATCCACCGAAATGCCAAAATTGGGGAAGCCCCAAACCTGCATATGCCGGTTATTATGTACGATGCCAACAGTAAAGGAGCACGGAATTTCTTAAACCTTGCCCACGAGTTTTTAGCAAAAAACAATGACCCGGTTAATGCGCCCATGGCCGTAGCATAAGCCGGGAGAATTCACCAGAACGGTCCCCGGGTTATGCCCGGATCTTCACCCACTCAAACCATTGATTTATGTCAAGTAAGAAAGTGAAAAAGAAGGAGTTGGGCTTGGGAATTCGCGCCCTACTCAACAATATTGACGAAGAAACGCCGCAAGAGGAAAAAAAGGAAGTGATCCGCGAGCTGAGCGCGAACGTTGCCATGATCCCCTTGGATCAGATCGAAGTAAATCCTTGGCAGCCCCGGAAAGAATTTGATCAGGAAGCCTTAACGGAACTCTCCGAATCTATTCAGGTGCACGGACTTATTCAGCCCATTACCCTGCGTCGTCTATCCAATAGGGAATACCAACTCATCTCCGGGGAACGCCGGATGCGGGCCTCCAAACTAGCTGGCCTAGAAGAAGTGCCCGCCTATGTGCGCTTAGCCAACGACCAGGAGATGCTAGAAATGGCCTTGGTAGAGAACATCCAACGGGAAGATTTGAACCCAATGGAAATTGCCTTTACCTACCAACGGTTGATCGACGAGTGTCGCCTCACCCACAAAGACTTGGGCGGTCGGGTTGGTAAACAAAGAAGTACCGTAACTAATTTCCTAGGTTTATTAAAGCTACCTCCACAGATTCAGCAAGCTTTAAAGGATCGTAAAATATCCATGGGCCACGCTAAAGCACTGCGCGGTGTGGAAGATTTAGGATTGATGCTCGTGCTCTATAATGAGGTAAAAGAACGGGGATTATCCGTGCGGGCTACCGAAGCCTTGGTCCGTAAATACAACGAACCCAAAGAAGGCAGTGCGGGTAGTTTTAAGAAAGAAGGATCACAGCTTCCCGATGATTACCAACGCGTACAAAGTAAGTTACGCGATCAGTTGGGTGCCAAAGTGCAGCTCAAACTGAAGGATAAAATCAAAGGGAAAGGCCAAATTGTCATTAACTTTTCATCAAATGACGAATTAAACCGCCTTTTAGATGTGATAGATTCCGCAGAATCTCTTTAACTTGCGGGAAGTAGCGGTAATTATCGCTAACACCTAATTGTTAAAGAACCCAAAACAGACAACGCTGGCCATTCGGCCAGCGTTTTTTTGATGGTTTATGAAGCAATGGCTCTTTTTTTTCTTATTTGGCTTTCTTTGCCTGCCCCAGTCGGT
>JBCDIO010000295.1:0-5353 GCA_038748815.1 Bacteroidota bacterium | reverse complement strand
TGATGATGAGACCTGTGTCATCACGCTCGACCGTCCCTCGAAGCTGACCCTGCCTGATCTGGCGGTTCCGGTCCCGTTCATCATCAATTCCGAAGTGGCCAAGGCCAATGCCACCGAAGTCAGTCCTAAGGGTAATTATCTTGCGGTAGCCGAACAGAATATTTATTCTACCGATACGGGCAATGCCACCTTAGAAACGGGCCGTACACCGGCGGCTAGCCTTACGGTCCAATCTCAGCAACTTCATTATACTGGAGGGGGTCAGGATCATCAAAACATGCAGCCCTATCAAGTCATTAAATTCATTATAGCCGTAATTGGGCCATACCCAGCGCGAAGCTAATTCACCTTAAACGAAAAAATCATGTACGAAATAAAAATGTATGCCGGTACCTTCCCTCCTGCTGGTTGGATGTTTTGCGAAGGTCAGATTTTAGAAAAAAGGACATACCCTAGATTATTCAACGCCATTGGTACCATTTATGGGGGAGACGGTCATGAAACATTTGCACTCCCAGACTTTCGGGGAAGAGCCCCCATAGCCCATGGACAAGGTAGTGGCCTAAGCCCACGCAAAATGGGTGATCAGGGAGGCGAAGCGGATGTAACCCTACAGCCCATTCAAATGCCCAGCCATAGCCATTTCCTGGGTAGCATTAACCTCAAGGGTAAATTTGCGATTATGGCTACGACCAGTGCTGGCAATACCAACGACCCCAGTAATGCCGTTTTAGCCTCTTCCGAAGATCCCGTCTACGTTGACCAAACCGCCGCCCGCGACACCTTTGAATTGGGTGGAAGCTATACGCTAACCACCACGGGTTACGTCGAGCCACAAGGGGGTGCACAGAGTCACAATAACATGCAGCCCTACTTAGCAATTCGGTTTATTATTCGAGTACAGTAAGCACCATAAGAGCCACCTCGGCCCAGTAGTCGGGGTGGCTTTTCAATAAGCCTATGAACGTTAGATTAAACTGGTGGATTCGGCATTTACATCTCTTACTCGCGGTTCTTATCGTCGGACCAACGGCGATTATTTATGGCAATCCATCCCTATTGTCTTCTCAACTAGATATCGAGATCATCACCATCGACCAAGCTAGCCAATGGAAAGCAACCGCAGTTTGGTATCTTGGTTGTTCCGCCGTTTGGGTGCTGGGCATAGTAAAGGCGCATTATTGGAGAATGGCCACTCAGTTAACCGCATTCTTTATGCTAACTCTGGCCACAGGTCGCCTGTTAAGCCTTACCATAGACGGAATCCCTTCCGGTGGTTATTTATTTGCGATTGGGGCAGAATGCCTGATCGGTGGGTACGCCGTCTGGCAGTTGCGCCTCTCTTAGTTTCAACCATCTATGATAAGAACCAAGTATTGCGCCGCCCTGATAATGTTAATGATCTTTTTATTCAATGGCACCCCTACCATTGCCCAAACAGCCTACCTCAACGGGTTTCAACAAGCTCTAGGAGGCACTCATTTTACCTATCACTCCCCCTATTCTTTCAATGATAAAAGCCTCTTAGTCCGAGCCAATAAAGACTTTGCCGCCATTGAGTGGGAAACAAGTAGTATCCCCGCCGATTACGCTCAAGCATCCGTTTCCTTTATCTGGTTGTACGGAGTAGATGTTCTACCCCAAAGTCAATCCTTCGAATTATTCGTAAACGACCAATACCTACTCACATTCTCTAATCCAACGAACAACCAAGAGCAAGGCGAGTGGGAAGTGCCCGGAGCAAAAGGCAGCAAGCTATCCTTCAACCGATCCATGATCGATAAGCACGGTGATCAAATGGGGTATGCAGTTCTTACACTGCCCGTAGATATGGTGGGTAGGAGAAAAGCCGCTACTATCAAAATAGATGGCGCAGACAACTTCAGTAGTGCCTGGTTCATGACCTTTAAAATCCCCTTGGAGAATAGGTTCTCCAGCCAACAACTCAGCACCGTAACCCGCAAGGACGGCAGCCTTTACCACACGGTTCGCTTCAATTACATTCACCTAGCTCCTCCCACTCCGGCGATGATTGTCGCCAAGGACATCGAGCAAAAGATACTCCTAAAAACAGGCTTGAATGAAATTGATCTACTACTACCCAAAATAGAGATTCCACAAGAAATAAGTACATCTATCCAGATTGATGGTAAGCGAGCATGGCAGCAATCTATAGTAGTTGCCCCCGTCAAAGAGTGGACGATTCATTTGGTTCAGCATAGCCATACCGATATTGGATATACCCGGCCCCAATCGGAAATTCTGGCTGAACACCTACGCTATATTGACGATGCCTTGGACTATTGCGACCAGACCGATCATTTACCTAAAGAGGCCCAATTTCGCTGGACCTGCGAAGCCGCATGGACCGTCAGGGAATATCTAAATAGCCGACCGCAGCCACAAATAGATCGGCTGTTGGCAAGAATACAGGAAGGCCGTATTGAAGTCACGGGCATGTTTTTCAATTTCTCGGAAATTATAGATGAAACCGCCCTGGCGATCCAAATGCAAACCCTGAACCAGTTTAAAGAACAAGGCATCGATGTAAGCACCGCCATGCAAAACGATGTGAACGGCATTGGTTGGTGCATGGTCGATTTGTATCACGACACTGGAGTAAAGTTTCTGACGATGGGCCAGCATGGGCATCGGGCCAGAATACCCTTTTCAAAGCCCACTGCCTTTTGGTGGGAATCCCCCTCCGGTAAACGGATGCTCGCCTATCGAAACGAGCACTATATGCATGGAAATGCCTTAAGCTTAACCTCCGGAGAAATCGATGTATTCCGGGATAATTTATCGAAATACCTACTTGATCTGGAAGAAAAAGACTACCCATTGAATCGCATTTCCTTACAATTTTCTGGCTACCTCACCGACAATTCTCCCCCTTCCACCAAAGCCTGTGCAATCGTACAAGCATGGAACGAAAAATACGAATGGCCTAAGCTAAAACTTTCCCTGGCCAGTGAGTTTATGCTTTTTTTAGAACAAAACCACAGCGAGCAGTTAGACGTCAAACGGGTAGCTTGGCCCGATTGGTGGACCGATGGGTTTGGAACGGCCATGCGAGAAACCCAGACGGCCCGGAATACACATACGGATATGATCGCCAACTTAGGGCTTCTGGCGATGGCCAAAACGCAGGGTGCTAAGATTCCCGAATCCATCCATCGGGAGGTTAGCCTTTGTTACGATAACTTACTGTTTTACGATGAACACACTTTTGGCGCCGATGAAAGTATTTCCAATCCATATTCTGAAAACTCCATCAATCAATGGCGACAAAAATCGGCTTACGTTTGGTCAGCGCATCAGCAATCAACCCTACTTAGAGAGAAAGCGATTGGCCTGATCCGGCCTTACCTACAACCCGCTACAGAACCAACCATAACGGTATTCAACACCCTAAATTGGAAACGATCGGGAGTAGTTGAAGTATTCATTGATCACGATAAACTACCCCTCGATAAGGCCTTCAAAATCATTGACCCCAATGGTAAGGCGATTCCAGCCCAAATCATGAAAAGCAAAAACGATGGAAGTTGGTGGTCGCTTTGGGTAGAAGACATTCCCCCTTTGGGATACGCCAGCTATACAATCATCGTATCCGAAAGCCCTCTGAAAGTGGTTGACCCCAACAAAGCCAAAAGTCAAATACTCGAAAATAAGTTCTATAGAATCACCATTGACGAGGCCCAAAATGGTCTAAGCAGCATTTTTGACAAAACTCTCAACCGGGAGTTGATTGACCAAGGTAATCCCTATAAACTGGGGGCCTTTATTTACGAGCAACTCGATAACCGTTCCGACCTAGAGCGACTGACCAACTTGAATCGAGATACCGTTTATCGACCCTTAAAAAAGCAGATTACCCAACTAAGTGATTTTCACATCACCAAAGTAGAAGAGCACCCAATCTGGACTTCGGTTTTTTTCAATGGAAAGCTACCCGTCTGTGCGAATGCCCAAGGTGTACACATGGAACTTCGGCTCTACCATCAGACGAAACAAATAGAGCTTTTATACCGGATGGTCAAACAAGAAATCACGGATCCTGAAGGGGTTTACATTGCCTTCCCCTTCCATAATCAAGACCAGGGAAAATTACTATTTGAAGCCCAGGGTGGGGTGGTTCAGCCCGGTAAAAACCAATTAGAAGGAACCGCTTCTGACTGGAATACCATTCAGAATTTTGCGGCAGTTCGAGGCCAAGAATCCCAAATTGTCTTTTGTAGTAATGATGTGCCCTTAGTCCAATTTGGAGACATTAATACCGGTCGATATTATTACCGCAATCAACCAAAAAATAGTCATATCTATTCCTGGGTGTTGAATAATTATTGGACCACCAATTTCAAGGCTAGTCAATACGGAGAGCTCCAATGGAAATATCAAATTACCTCCTCGGAAAACCCTTCCTTAACCTTTGCCACGAAGTTTGGTTGGGGCAACCGAGTTCCACTCGTTGCCACCGTTAACGCGGGTAGTGTAGAGGCCGCTAGCCCGGCCGCAAAATCGATTCTAGATCTGAATGCAACGGATAATTTATTGCTAGTCAGTGCGCGCCCTGACTTGAGACGAAATGCGGTTCTTTTGCACCTACGCGAAACAGAAGGAGACCATGCGATTATGGAGGTAAGTAGGCTGCTTGAGCATCCGAATATTACCTCCGTAATGCTATGCAATGGCCTCGGAGAAGAGATCATGCCGCTTACAACTCCTATTCTAATCGAGCACTTTGAGACAGTGTTTCTTTTAATCATTCTGAAAGATTGATCCTAACTTTGAAATCCTGCCGCTTTAAGTACTTTGTGAACTAAGTAAATGAATATTTTGACCGAGAAGATTTTTGTGCAGATCAAGGCGCGCAAGCTCGTAGCCATAGCTACGAAGGCGAGTACGTAACGATGCGCTGGGAAAAAAAACCCGTCAAAATGTTTAGAAATTTAGGTTACAAAGTATTAAGGATCCGATCCAGACGATAGCCCGTGGAATCGCATAGCCTAAAAAAAGATGTATTTAGGATAAAGAGAACAACACCTACACTTGAGGTTGAAGTTTGGATAAATAGGATAGAAGTAGTCTATTTAGTCGTTCCTGAAAAACCTATAGATTATTCCTTAAAGAATTGATAATCAGTAGTTATCTTAGTTTTATTATTGATTTTGGGTGTTATTTTTTTGCCAGGAATGGGCATTTTACTAGCAAAAGCTTGCAAAAAATGAAGGGGAGTTTATCCGATGATGGTCAAGTTGATCTGTTTCGTTCTCGTTTAGATTCTATTTTAAGTTTGGATCACGAGCTGTGTAAATTAGCCGATGAACTAGATTGGGACTGGCTAGATGAG
>JBCDIO010000294.1:0-5358 GCA_038748815.1 Bacteroidota bacterium | reverse complement strand
TACAAAAATTGCTAAAACCCGATTGCGGCGTTGCTTACGTTCCCATTTTCCGTTCATGTGATTTTCTTTTTGATGATGGTGATGTTATGTTTGTCGAACGCTGCAATCTTCTTAGTTCGTATGCAAGAAAAAGATAAAGTAGGTTAAAAGCCTATTAAGAAATCGCAACTCGCTCTAAACTCCTTACTTGTTTCCTTGTTATTTCGCTCGTAATAAAGCCAGAAACATGAACGAGATTTACCGGTCTGTACGTAAAGAATTAGAACCTTATTCTGCCACCTTGGTAGCCGTTTCGAAAACCAAGCCCGTGGAAATGATCCAGGCTTTCTACGATGCCGGTCAACGTATATTTGGCGAGAATAGAGCCTTGGAATTGCGCGATAAGGCCGCGATCCTTCCCACCGATATAGAATGGCACGCCATTGGTCATTTACAAACCAACAAGGTGAAGTATATCGCCCCCTTTGTACACCTTATTCATGCCGTTGACAGCCTACGTCTATTGGAAGAAATTGATAAACAAGCGGCTCGTCACGAACGCCGGATCGACTGCTTACTACAATTTAAAATAGCAGCCGAAGAATCTAAATACGGCTTAGATGGTACCACAGCCGAAGAATTATTAGGAAGTGAAGCCTATGGTGTACTAGAAAATATCCGGATCGTTGGGGTGATGGGGATGGCAACCTTTACGGATGACCTGGAGCAGGTGCGTATGGAGTTTCAAAAACTGAAACAGTATTTTGATCAGCTAAAAGGTCAGTTCTTTGCTCAGAAGGAGCATTTCAAAGAAATATCGATGGGTATGTCGGGCGATTATCAGGTAGCTCTAGAAGAAGGATCGACGATGGTTCGCATCGGCAGTATGCTTTTTGGGGCTCGAAGCTAGTGCTCGAACTTGACTTCGTACTCTTGCAAGATTTCCATTACTCGATTGTAGACATCCAGTTGAAGGTTAGGGTTCCGGTACAAAACCGCCATGGCCGAATCCAACTCTGGACGGTCTATTTTATGAATATCGTAGACCTGTTGGTAGTATACGGCAGAAAGAGAATCCTTTTTACTGGCGTAGACATTCTGTAAAGCAGCTTCGGCGATGTGTATATCTGCTAAGATCAAAGCCATTTTTTCTTCTTCAATAGGTAGTACCTCCTCTTCATCGCAGGACCACGTAAAGCAGCACATAAAGCCAATAACTAAAAGATAAATACCTGGTTTCATGAGAGATCTTCTTTCGGGAAATATTGCTTAGGGTACCAAAAATCGATCATCTGTCCCTTCGCTAGTTTCCATTCTGACCAGCTCCCAATGGGTAACTGAACACGTACGATTCCGCAAGTTGGGACATTGGAAATGTAGTCTTCGGAGAAATGGTTGGCGATGGAGGTAAAACCGGGATTATGTCCAAAAAGATAGACCGTATCCCACTCTTCTGGAAACGTACGGATAATCTGGTATACATCCTCTGGAAAAGCCTCGTAGATTTCGGAGTAACTAGTGATTGCTCCGGTTGAGCGGCCTATGGACTCCGCAAAATACGTCGCCGTCGTATAGGCTCGCCGCGCTTGGGAAGAAACGATACCATCGGGACGGAAACCTTTATTCTTCAAAAGCGTAGCCATGAAGGGGGCATCGCGAAAGCCTCGTTTGTTTAGCGGCCGATCTTGATCGGGTAGCCGAGGGTTGGACCAACTCGACTTCGCATGGCGAATAAAAAAGATTTCTTTCATCATAGTGTTCTCCGAATTGCTCCACAAATTAGTAATATTTCGTAGCCATCAACGGACAAATTGTTTAATAAATTGGAAACGCTACCCCACCTCCTTGAGATTGTATTTCGAAGTTGCTAATTTTATAAGTTCTTATGTTTTTAGCTTTAAAAAACGTTTCAAAAGACGCTATTAGACCATACGCCTATATTGGCCGCTAGGGGTATAAAATAGAATTGATCAAATACCATGGCATTCCCACTTGCAAAGTTAGAAGTAAACGTTCCCGAAGATGTTCTCATTGCCGGAGAAGCACTGTTTGCGGACGGAGCGGTGCAAACCTTGCAAGAAGTAGAGCGCCATTTATGGCAAGCAACCATAGCCGGAGAGTGGGAAATTGAGATTCAAATCACCCCTAGTAAGGTAAAAGCTCTAAGCTGTACCTGTGAAACGTTCCAAGAAATTGGGATCTGCGAGCATACTGTAGCCGGCTTACTGGCATTGCGCCGCCGAATAGAAGAGGAAAGGCTCCGTAAAGAAGCCATCAAAAAAGAAAAACAAGCCCGGCGTGCACAGACCTCCAGCCGTTTAACGATTAATACCATTCTGGCCGAAGCCAATCAGGAAGACCTAATGGCCTTCATCAAAGAATACGCTAAGACCAATCGAAATTTTACCCTGGCATTAAAGGCCCGATTTGCCGGGCAACTCAATTTAGAAAACGAAGGAGAGCAATATCGACTCTTACTGGATGCTATCATTCTGCCGGGAAAAGATAAAAACGATCGCTTGAGTCCCCGTTCGGTCCAGAAGTTGGTCAAGATGATCCGAGAATTTTCGGAGCAAGCCGAGCAGGCCATACTTACTCGCAATTGGCGAGAAGCAATCCTCATTCTGACTACCCTACTCGACCGTACGACCTCTCTAACGCGCAAGGTGCGTGGAAATCCGGAAAAGTTACAAGCCGCCATCGAAAGTGCTTACAAGCTTTTGGCCACCGTACGTGCGCAAGAGCTCGATCCCGCTTTGGGAGAAAAGATCTGGGAGTTTGGCCGACGGGAGCTGCGAAAATCTGTTTACGGACAACAGGTTGGCTTATTCGCTTCCCTCAAACGGCTCCTTATTGAATTTTCTAAGGATACCGATCAGCGGAAAGCACTACTAGAACTGCTGGAAGAGCGATTGGAAAAAGCCGACAAAGGGGGTTCCTACGAAACGGAATTACTCATCTGTAAATGGCAAATTCTGGAAGAGGACGGTCAGGAAGAAGTCGCCCAACAATTGTTGGTGGACCATTTGCATAATGGTGCTTTCTTGGAATACGCGGTACGCCTTGCCTACGAGCAGGGACACGAAGATCGAGCCCATTACTTGGCGCAGGAAGGATTGACCTACGTAGAAGACCCCCAACAGCGGGGAATGCTGCAAGAATGGCTACTCGAGTTAGCGGTTGATAAGAAGGCACAGGCCGACATTCTGCCCCTGGCCGAAGATCGTTTTTTCCAAACCCTAGAAGTTCGATATTTCGACCTGTTGTTAGAGTATGGGACCCTGGAAGACCTCAAGCCCCGGAAGGAAGATATATTAGCCAGAATTGATAAACGAGCCTACTCTATTCGCAAGCGCGATGCGAGGGCCGAAGTCTTATTTCGCTTAGGGGAACCCAAAGAGTTGTTTCAATACATTGAAGATCTACAATCGTTAGACCTACTTAGTCGGTACGATCGGGTGCTGATGGGTTTGCACCCCAAGGAAGTGAAAGACCTATACCGACGCTTGCTCGCTCAGTATTTAAAGGATCACTTCGGTCGAAAACCCTCACAAAAAGTGCGTCGAATTTTGGATCACTTATTGGAGGTCGGCCAAGCGGACTTCGCGCACGAACTGATTGAGCGGTTCCGTAAAGAATACCGAGATCGCCATTCTCTATTAGAAGAACTGGACCATTTTTTCACCCCAAGTAACGGTGCATGAAAATTGCCTGCTGGGCCATCGGTAAAACCGCCGATTCCTACCTCGAGGAAGGGCTAAAGATTTATCAGAAGCGCCTTCCCCACTATACCTCCTTTGAATGGGAAATCATCCCAGATATCCGCAAGGCGGGTAAGCTCCCTCCTGAGAAACTCAAGGAATTAGAGGGAGCACAGATTCTGAAACGACTCAAACCGGATGACGTACTGATCTTGCTCGACGAGCGGGGCAAATCGTTTACCTCCAGGAAGTTTGCCGAATATATTGCCGATCGGCAAAACCGAGGAATTCGCCGAATCGTGTTTCAAATTGGGGGTGCCTATGGCTTTTCTCCGGCGGTTTACCAACGCGCGAACGGACAGATTCGATTATCCGACATGACCTTTTCCCATCAGATGATCCGTCTCTTTTTTCTCGAGCAAGTTTACCGTGCGATGACTATCTTGCGCAACGAACCCTATCACAACGACTAATTATGTCCATTACCCTCTTAATAGTAATTATAACCGTACTCGTTTCCTACCAAGCCATGGAAAACCCAGTTATGAAAGCCTCCCTTTTCTTTCGTCCCTACGATGTAGCGAAGCAAAAGGAATACTACCGAGCCTTAACCTCTGGTTTTATTCACCGGGACTGGTTGCACCTTGGCGTCAATATGTACGTCTTGTACATTTTTGGAGAATACGTGGAGAGCCAGTTTGTCTACCTCTTTGGCACCCTGAAAGGCCGACTTTTCTTTCTATTGGTCTATTTAGCAACGATCGTGTTTGCGCATACAACTTCTTTCTTAAAACACCGCAACAACCCCGGCTACGCTAGCTTGGGAGCCTCGGGTGGGGTGTCGGGTGTCCTATTTATCTATGTGCTCTTTGCTCCTTGGTCCATGTTATTGCTCTTCTTTATTATCCCGATGCCCGCTATTATAGCAGCGGTAGGCTATTTAATCTACAGCTCCTGGGCTAGCCGCAATGCCAACGATAATATCGGACACGATGCCCACATTGATGGAGCCCTATTCGGATTCTGGTTTGCCATCCTCTTGAAACCTAGTTTGTTCTCCCAATTTTTGGATGAGCTTGTGCGGGGGTTTCCCTTTTAGCGTTTATAAGAATATCATCCCATGTTTTTCATCCTATCCAAGGTCTTGCAATTTTTGCTCGCCCCGCTCAATTGGATTGCGGCATTACTTCTGTTAGGCCTCTTTTGGCCGCGTCCCATTTGGCGAAAACGGTTTTTATACGGTGGAATTGGCTTATTCTTTCTAGCTACTAATCCTTTGTTAATCAATGGAGTTCTATGGGCCTACGAATACCCAACGGTGGCGATGGAAGAAATCCCAGAAGGGTCGTCGGCGGTAGTCATTTTAGGTGGCTACCTCAAGTTATCGGGATCGCGTCCACAAGATCGCTTGCATCTCAACGAATTTCCCAATCGGTTGATTAATGGTTTAGAACTCTATTTCGACGGTAAGGCAGAAAATATTCTGCTCTCTGGAGGGATTGGAACACTTTTTGCCCAAGAGTTTATTGAAGCCGAAGAAGTCGGTTTGTTTTTACAAGACCTCGCTGTACCGGATTCGGCTCTTCTCTTAGAATCCAAGTCTCGGAATACTTACGAGAATATCCACAATACTCAAGCGCTCTTACAGGAGAAAGGACTTTCCGAACCGGTCATTCTG
>JBCDIO010000293.1:0-5367 GCA_038748815.1 Bacteroidota bacterium | reverse complement strand
AAGAAGTAAGAATTATGTTTCGAGAACGACTGGAAACCGCTATGATTGATTACAAAGAATAGATGGTGAAGCCTATAAAATGGAATATGTATAGGCAAGGATATTTTGACACAAGCCTGATAAAATAGGCGGGAGTAAAGAAGCGGTTGTGCATAGGCTAGCTACCCGGAATCTTCTCGCCCTTGGCGGCAAGGGTCGCGGTTTTGAGAATGCGCTTAGCCCGGGTTTCGGGTTTTTTGGCCAGTTTGATCCAGCGCAGAATGAAGCGTTGGGTAGACGGTGCAAAGGCATTGAAGCAGTCCAAGGCGGGAGGATGTTCTTCTAGGGCTTTGACTAAGTCTTTCGGTTTGATTCGGGCATCCACATCGTCCATAAAGGTCCAAAGGCCATCGCGTTTAGAAGCTTCGATGGCCTGGCGCCCCGGGTCTTCCATCCGGCCTTCCGCTTCGAGGCGAGCCGCTCGGTCTTTGTAGGTTTTGGCCCAATGCTCCACCCTCCGGGGCGTGATCAATTGCATGGTTCGATCCGTGTCTAGTTTACGGCGTACGCCATCAATCCAACCAAAGCAAAGTAATTCATCCAACACTTCAGGGACCGAGACATACTTATCGGAAACGTGCTTCTTAAAGGTGACGAGCCAAACGCCTTCTTCCTGCCCGTAGTTTTTAGTCAGCCAGTTCCGTAGCTCTTCCGCAGATTGGATCTCCACTTTTTCAAAATTTTCGGTCTTTACCATGCGCTCCTATTTCCACTTAAAATAAGCGGGAACCAAAATGGTTGGCTAGAACCGGGAAAAAAGGAAAGGGCCAGACCATTTTTTCAAAAGAATTTGTAATTAGTCTGCATATTCAGAATCAAACCCAACTCGCATGACCTGGATCTACGCTTTAGATCTTTTTGGGACCATGGTTTTTGCTATCTCCGGTGTATTGACAGCCATTGATAAGCGCTTCGATATGGTGGGCTCTTTGGTGATCGGCATTGTAACTGCTATTGGTGGGGGAACGCTGCGAGACACATTGATTGGCCGGTTTCCCGTCGGCTGGCTGCAAGACCCCAATTATCTCTACGTAATCTTTCTCGGCTTTCTACTATCCTATTTCTTCCAGCGTTCAATCCTTAGTCTGCGTCGTAGTATGTTTCTCTTCGATACCATCGGCATTGGTCTATTCACCATTCTGGGTATCCAGACGGCGGCCGGTTTCGAGCTCGCTCCCCTCCCTTGTTTGCTCATGGGGGTTATTTCGGCAGTCTTTGGTGGGGTCATTCGCGATGTATTGACGAATGAGATTCCGCTCATCTTCCGAAAAGAGATCTACGCCAGTGCCTGCTTTTTAGGTGGGCTAACCTACCTCGTTCTGGAGCAGTTCTCCGGCTACATGGAAGTCAATATTCTCTTTTCAATGTTGGTGGTTATGGTGATCCGCTATTGGTCCATCCGAAAAGGTTGGGGGCTGCACTGGCCCGGCCAGGGTTAGTCTTTCTTTTCGAGTAAGAATTGCCAGAGGTTTCCTTTCTGACCAATTTGCTGAAAGCCAGCCTTTTCCAGGACCCGCATAGAGGCTAGGTTATCCTGATTGGTGGTGGCGGTCAAGGAAGTCAGGCCAATTTCGGTAAAAGCAAAGGTAGTGATGGCCGCTACTGCCTCGGACGTCAATCCTTGTCCCCAGAATTCTTCCCCCAGCCAATAGCCAATTTCGCCCAGTTTGTTTTTTTCCAGAATGTGTAGACTAATCTCCCCGATCAGGTGCTCCCGTTCTTTGGAGATTATGGTAAAAACGTAGCGATTCTTCTGCTTAAACCCCTGCACTACATAGCTGAGCCGAAAAACCGCCGTAGGCTCTTCGTAGGGATAAGGAATATTGACAATCCGGTCGGCAATCTTCGGATTATTGGCCTGTTGCAGTAAGCTAGGAATATCCTCTACTTCCAGCTTGCGCAATATCAACCGAGGGGTATATAACTGGGGAAAGCGATTCAACATACTAGGTCTCTTTTAGACAGCGGTAATGCAATTGCAGTAAACCATTTTGATAGGCTTTTTGATCCATTAATTCCACCTTTTGGGAAGGTCGACCTTCCTGAAAGAGTCGGATACCATCCCCCAGCAAAGTTGGAATTATAGAGATGATCATCTCATCGATCAATGCGTGTTTGAGAAAAGCGTTGACCACTTGAGCACCGCCATCACAAAAGATATTTTTGCCCGGGCTGCTCCGAATGTCTTCTATCAGTTTGGGTAAAGAGCCGGTGTAGAATTGAATATTCCCTTCGGCTGGTCGCGGCGTTTTCGTCAGAATGTAAGCATCCCAGTTTTTGTGTGGGAACTCGGGCACTTGCCCCATCAACCAATCGTAGGTGCGGCGTCCCATAATAACCGTATCGATCTGGTCGGAAAATTGTTTATAGCCGTAGTCCTCGCCTTCTACTTGAAAAGGGTCGAGAAAGCTGAGGTCGTCTCCCGGTTGGGCGATATATCCGTCAAGGGAGCAAGCGATATAGAGAATGAGTTTGCGCATGACAGTAAGATAAGAGCTTCCAAAAAAGATAAGGTAATCTCGCAAGGAACAAATCAAATAGTTTCTATATAAGGAAACTTAAAGTAATTTTCTTTAGTTAGTTCTACTATAAAATAAGCATGGATGAAAAAAAGAAATACGACAAAACGATTGGAGGCCTTTTCGGTAATCAAGGACCAATACATCGGAGAAGAAGGCTCCTCTAATCGTAATCTCTATGAGTTTGAGCTCAAACTAGAACTCATTGGAGAAATGATCAAGATAATGCGTAAAGAGCGGAATTTGACCCAAGAAGCATTAGGTAAACTTGTTGGTGTTAAAAAAGCGCAAATCTCCAAAATTGAAAAGGGAACGAATAACATTACGATCAATACACTAGTAAAGGTATTCTCTGCCTTGAACATAAAAATGAGCTTACAAATTGAACTACTAAATAATCAACCCTACCAGGCTTAATCCATTTGCTAATACGAGCTACCTCCAACTCATCACCTCCATCGCCCGATAGAAGGACAGATGCAGAGCCGTCGCATGATTCAATTCTGGAATAAATTGAAAAAATAGATGCTCGTTTGGTAAGCCCTTTTCGCCTAGCAAAACGTGTAATTCTTTAGCGGTCCGTTCCATCACTTTACCCTCGGTACCTACACCAATAAAGACCTTTCCTTGCCAATCTTGAAAGTTAGGTTCGTAGTCCAATAATGACTCCTTATCCCACCAGAGGCTGGGGCTCACAATAACATAGTGTGAAAAAAGCTGGGGTTTCTTTAGAAGAATCTCCGAAGCCAGCAAGCCACCCAACGATTGCCCGATCAAAGTGCGGGTATCTGTGGTCCGATACTGCTGCTCAACCAGCGGTTGTACTTCTTCTTCTATAAATTGTATAAAGTTGGCTGATTCACCCGCTGTGGGAATTTCCTTCAGGGCTTTTTTCCAATTAGAGACGAAGGTGAAGTCTCGTCTGCGGTCTACGTTTTCGATTCCCACTACAATCGATTCTGGAATCCAATCGATCCACGGGTAGGAACCAAACTGCACCAAACCTAAGATGTGGAGTAAGTCTTCGGTATAACTGCCATCCAGCAGATAAATTACGGGATACTCAGACGCGGTACTATCCGCGTAACTAGCGGGCAAATACACATTGAGGCGTCTTTCTTCACCCAGGATTTCTGATGCAAAAGTGAGGGTTTCACCGATCGTTAACGCAGCTTTGTCCAAAGCCGGCAATCCCTTCTGGGCCACTAAGTTCCCCCCTGCAAAGATCGTTACGAGTACGGTAAAAAGCAGCGTTCGATTCATACAAGCGAAGGTGTACATTATTCGCGGATTAGCTCCCTGTTGCCATCGGGGAGGATTTGGTAAATGGTTTCTTGACGAGCCGTAGAGTCAGCCGCCCAACGTTTATCGCGGACCAATCGCACCGAATCGGTGCCCATCGGTTCGGCCCACTGCTGGTACTCGTAGCCTTCTCGACCGTAGTGCTGGGCGAGTATCATTTTAGACCAATCTAGAGACTCTTCGTTCAAAATAAGTAATACCACCGAGGGACCAAAATGTGCATCCTGTTCCCGATTTAAAAATAGAAAACCCTGCCAATGTTTACCTCCACCCCAGTAGCCTACATAATCGCTTACCTCCATCGCTAAGGCTAGTTCCTCGGGGACCGGATTCGGAGAGGCTATCGCCATCGCTAAGAAAGTAGAATCCAGGCGTTGGGACCAGCTGATAGGGCCTTTATTAAGGAGCAGCCGTTGCAAAATAGCTGCCGTATCAAGCTCCGGTGGGAAGCGGCCTTCCATTTCACCCTCTACCATGGATGGTACTTGGGGTTCAGATAAGGGATCACCGGGAGTGATGGGTTCCACTGCCTTCGGTTCTTCGACGGAGGGTTTAGGAACATTGGTCACCCGACCTAAATCACAGGCGTAAACAATGAGCAGCAGTAATGTCCAAGAGATAAACCGCATCGTAAAGTCTATTGATTGGCCAGATAATCCGCATACGCAAAACCGGCCTCTGCCGGCAGATCAAAGGTGGTATAGCCCAGTGCTTCGGACGCTTCGTCTCCGTAGAAGAAATTAAACAGCACAGAGTAATCGTCCTCGTCCATAGCGGTCTGGTAAAAGTCAGCAATCTCGGAGAAATCGGTTATGGTCGGTGCTTCTCGTAAAGCCCCCAAAGAGCGCGCAACGTATACTTCCTGCTGCAATAATTCTTTCAGGGTTCGCTGCGGACCGTGTTCTAACCAGTACCAGGTTCGATAGGCATAAGCAAAAGCCCGGCGGCGGATTCCTTCTTCTGAAAACGATTCACTCGTATAGAAATAGGGTACGCAGAAACCTCGTTTCACCATCGGGTTGAGCTTAAACTTACTGGTATAATCCGTCGCGTATCGATTGGTCCAAGCTCCCTGAACGTCATCCCCCAAATTCAGCACGATCTGAAATTTTCGATGTACGGACCTTGGTATCGATTGGTTCAGTGATTCAGCCACCTCCCGGAGTATGTCTTCCGCTCTTAGGGCCTGTAGCTCTTCTATTTTATGTATAGCCACTTCCTTCGCCATGGGGTTAAAACCGGCAATCGGTAAGACCATATCGTCTTTGGTATCGCCTTGTAATTGTTGTAAATACTCCTTGAAACGGGCGGAATTGCGGGGAAGCGCATAGAGCGCTTGGATCTTGGAAAGAATGGGAGTAACAACGAATCGAGCCTGCATGTCTTATAGTTGGTAACCTAAGATACAGTTTACTAACCGGCCAAAATGGACCAATAGTTCACCAAGCACAGATTCTTATCTAAACTTAGTTTTTAGCGCCAGGAAGCGGTCTTCGAACAAGCGTTT
>JBCDIO010000292.1:0-5384 GCA_038748815.1 Bacteroidota bacterium | reverse complement strand
GCCTACTCCCTGTCCATCATTACCCTTGGGAGCCGGATAAGTACGCAGTACGCGCTCCCCCTCTCGAAAAGAAATCGGGTACGAGAAAATGGGCCCATCGTAGCAAAAGGTATGAAACTCACCATTTTCACCGCAGGGGTCGACTTCCGGTGGTAGGTCCGCTAAGAAGGAGTCGTCGAGCGTTCTGCCCAGGAAGGAAGGATCTAATTTGCGGTTATCCAGACAAATGATAACAGATTTGAAACCCAAAGAGATAGACTCTTTTACGAGAGTACGAGTATCTTCCAGCCAAAGAGGAAATATCCCTTGTAGCCCCACGGCTTCCAATTGCTTTTCTCGGTAATCCCGAAGGTCTTGCAGGTTGATATCCCCGAAGATACTATGGGTCAAACCTTGCTGTACGTACTGGTCTAGTTGCTGGCTGAGTAATTGGTCGTATTCTTCCATACTGGGGTTTGCGGGTAGATATAGCTTATCCAGTGGAAGCCCCAAGGCCTGGGCTTGCTGCTCCAGTAGTTCGATCCGTAAGCCATGCATCGTCACTCGCTGATATATCTGATTGACGGTGGTCAAAAGACGTTTAATAGACCATTCCGGATGTTGCTGTAGTCGATGGTAGGCTAAGGCAGCATCCTTGCCACTGCTCCAGTTGAAATAGGCGTTGTGCATAGAGCCGCAAATTAGGGGATTAATAAAAAAGGGGAATACAAGTGCAGAGAAAAAATAAAAGGTAGGATTTGAAATCCGTCTACGAGAGCTCCTAAATCTCGTAGACGGATATCGAAGTTAGCCTTTTCTAAAAACAAGAACTTCGATAGGTAAGAAAAGGGATCAAAAATGCCCACTCCGTCATTAAGCTTGGCTAGAGTGTAAACAAAGCCATTCACCTATAAATAATCGTTGGTAATGAGGTCAGATACATTTAGCTTTTCTCGTTCCAGATTATGTTCTTGCAACCAGACCAAAAACTGCCCCACCTTCTCTGGATCCATTTGTCCCCATTTTTTTTCGGTACCAAAGGCCGCAAGAGTGGCCACCAGGGTGGCATCTATGTCCATTTTTTGATCCGACGCCGGTAAGACCGACCGGAGAATCGCAGAGGCAACCACTGGTGCTTTGGCGCAATAGAGATAACCTTCGCGAGTAGCTGCTAAAAACCGACGGATTGCGTCGGCATTCTTCGCTAAACGACTGGCCCCTCCTACCAAAACGGGCGAATAGGAATAGGGAATTCCGAAATCGTGCATCCGGAAATAGCGTAGTTGTACGCCGAGAAATTTAGCTTCAACACCTTCCCAGTTAAGAAAGATCCAAGTGGCATCGCTAATCCCTTCGACCAGGGTATTCCAGATCCCCAGCTTGGCTGGGTAGCTTAATCGCAAAGTACCCTGCCCCCCGGCATTCTTGATCATCTCCCTAACGATGGCATCCTCGTAGCGAGCTCCGTAGGAGGCATACATTTTACCATCCAAATCCGCAGGGCTATGCACCGAACTGCTTTCTAATACGGCAATGGCACTTAGGTCTTCTTGCAGAATGGCGGCGATAGCCTGCATGTCGAAGGTTTGGCTTTTTGTCCGGTAGCTAATGACACTCTCCATAGGGCACAGGGCCAGATCGGCCCGTCCTAATTCAACTTTCTTCGCCGGAGTGACCTGGTATTGATCTTCCGAAGGATCGCTGATTTCTACTCTCAGCCCCTGTTGTTCGTAGAAGCCTCGGTCCTGGGCTATAAAAAATCCAATGTGGTTAATATTGGGCGTCCAATCGAGTGCTAATTTGATCGTGTCCATAAGCGGTGGTCGTTCCTGTTTTGTGTTCGTTCTATGGTAAACTCTTGGCGTAGAATCTAGTTCAGCAGAATCCGATTTCTCATTCAGAAATGATCAATTTAAAACTCTTACGCTGATCCTCCACCATCACTTCTACCCAATATAGACCAGCTATCAAACTAGATAAATCAAGGATCTCTTTCCCGCTCCACCGGTCATAAGTGCGCTGATATACAAGCTGCCCAAGACCGTTGAATATTTGGATTCCTTCCAGCTCCTCTGCTGGAAACTGTACGGTGACTTGCCCTAGACTAGGATTGGGATAGATCTCCAAGTTGGCACTTAGGGCAGGGGCGATAGTGCCATTAATCGTGTTATCAATTTGTAGAGAAGCCTTTGGGTCTCCAATAGCGATATTCATCCACGATAACCGAGGAAGACTCATAAAGATACTTTCGGCAAAATTATACTGTGCCGGAGTAGATAGGTAGCGATCCACGAAGAGGTTCAATCGCAAAGCCGAAGAATGGATGAAGTTTAAGTACACCGCACCTTGAGCAGCCGTAGCCCCTTCGGCGATGAGATCGGCGACCTGCAAGCCATTATTGCCATTGACTGCGGGGTCAAAGGTAGCGGCAGAATGCTCCCAGATTACATCAGCAAAAGATCCCGCGACCCAAGTATGGCCGGGGATTTCTTCCCCGGGAAAAAAATCAAAGCTTGAATACAGCAGTAGGTTTACTGCTTCCGTAGCCAGTGGTGGCTCCAGATCAATGGTAGTATCCCAGCCAAAGTCTTCACAGGACTGGGCAGCCTGAGCGTGCAAACCATTGTAGTTTAAAGCCACCTGGCTACTATCTAAATCTCCACTTATATCTAATAAGATCCGTGACGTCTCCTGATTCACCCCCGTTGCCGGACCACTCCGATCAATGAGATTCTTAACATCATCGACGGTGTAACCGTCCAAACGGGTAACCAAAAATATACCGTACACTGCCCGAGAAAATGGGCCATTCTCCTCAAAGTAAGGATTTGTCACCGGTCCACTTTGACTGATTTGGTCACTCCAGTCGCTAAAGAGTAAGGCTAGCTCACTATCCACCGCCGAGCAGTTCGCCAACATCGATTCATCCCAGCAATCACCACGGGCTACCTTAAGTGGCACTCCTTTGGTGGTAACGAGGTAGTTGATCGAATTTAATAAGCCGTTATCATCGAGTTGTGATTCTACCTGATCCCGGAGTTCAGCAAAAGTATCTTCATCAATTTCTTCCTCCGTAGAAGTAGAAATTTCTAATATGTTTTGTGGAGGTATCTCGCGTTGTTGTTGGAAATAAGTACCGACTTCCACCGAGGCAGTGGCGTTGATATTGACGATTACCGCTACATCAGAATAATCTTGAGCGGCAAGAAAGAAAGGGCACAGCAGGGCTGTGAATAAATACTTTAAGGTGTCCATCGATTCGCTTTTAGAGTGATCGTATCACCCCAATAACGGAAGGCGCTTATCCGTATTTCTTCTAAGGATATTCTTAATAGTTGCCAGCAAAAAGGTGGACATCCTACACTTAACGAAACCTTTCTACGATCTGCGGCCAGTGTACATCGGGGTTATACGTTGGATTTCCAATAATCGAATGAATCTCTTCGCCTCGTTCTAAGAGTAGATACTCCATCACAATCCGATCTCGAAGATAGATCTTAGGGGTATAGGCACCATGTTCCGTCTGCACCCATTCTCCCGCTTCCGACCGATAGCGATCGTAGGTTGCTCGAAGCTGATAATGGGGTGATTGATTAAACGGTTGATAAGCGATGTATTCGCAATATCCCTCATTGAGCCAAGCGGGGGTTTGCATGCTTCCCCACCATTTAGCGTAATCGGTGTACATCTGGCTGTGTACGCCTTCGTGGCTAATAATCTGTACCAAGTTTAACCATTGGTAGGGGTGGTCTCCCTGGCGCAGAATGCCATTCTGGAAGTCGGGTCGGCCAATATAGAGGTGCTTATTATGTTTCGAGGAGGCTATATTTTTGGTGCCGAAAAGACTGATGAGTTTTTCGTACAGCGTACCCTGCACAAAGTATAACTCAAATACTTGATCAGCTTGGTAAAAGGCACTCTGCTTTAATAAAAGATGGGCACTGTCCAGAACGACTTGACAAGGCAGATCACAGGATAGAGGTTCTCCTGCATACATTTTGAAAGGCCCGTAGCTACTTTGTTCGCTGATAAACCACTGTGGAAACTGTACTATTAACAGTAAACACAAATAGCTAGCCGTCAGGATTAAGAGTAGGCGCTTGAACCACATAGAAATAGGATTTGCCCGAAATCAATCATAGGTCCATTCAATCTCTATGCCAGAAATCGATTGGAGGATCAGCAGTAAGACAGCAGTGAGAACACAGAGCACCAAGAATTGTAAGAAACTGCGCAGGATTATTTTCCCGACTCCGGCATTAGGCAGGAACACCCTGGCTTGATTAAACAAAATGGCAGCAATCAAACTAAAAAGTACTCCAAAGTTAAATAGTAGATGATCTGGATTAAATAAATTGATCAATTCGAAGATGATCAGCAAAACCACCGACCAAGTACCAAATAGGTAGATGACGGAAACAATATGCTCTGCCAAAGTGTGTCGGCCCGGGTAGGCAATCAGGGAGGAAAGCGTAAATAGCCTCAGGAAAACCACTAAGAAAAAGCCTTTGGGCGAATCCGTAAAGGCCAGACCAAAGATCAGATTCTCGTGAAAATAAATATGCAATCCAATCAAAAGGACGGCGTAAACGATAATCCGACTAGGTGACTGGTAGTACCCTCGATTACCGGCCCAATAATTGTGAATAACGGTTACCGGCTGGCGCAACAGACGTATCATGGTAGCAAAGCCAGAACGCTCCAGGGATAGTAAATTGGATACGAAGTCCTGAATGATTGTTCCAAACTGAAGTCGCTTCCCAGTGCTTTTCTGCCCACATTGGTGGCAGAATGTTCCCTGTAATTGTGTACCACAAATACTGCAGAGCCTTAGAGCTTGCTCCGGATGATTGGATTCGTTTTCCATTGGATATATGAACTTCAGGTTTTTTTAAATTCGAAAGAAAAATAGAGCGCTACTCCCTGTAGCGTAAAGCCAAACATTCCTCCGTAAAACTGTTCTGGCCCAAAAAAGGCGTGGCCACTGTAAATGACCCCAGCTAGTAGGGCGAGCATAGCTATAGAAGCTCCTTTAGATGGCTTTTGCCCCGCCTTAAGTGGCCAAAGCCAGCCTATTTGCAAGGCCCCAATGATGATAAAACACCAGCCCATCATAACACTAAATCCTTGCCACATCTTCCAGATAGGAGCCGGGCTACCCATAACCTGGGTATCTCCTTGTAATGCGGCGGCTAAGGCCGGAGTAGTTAAATCTTGAAAATGAACCATTAAATGCAAGGCACCAATGAAAACAAAAAAGATGGCAACGATGAGCGATAGCGTTTTAGATAGATTTTTCATACTTGTTTTTGAAAGTTGGCTAAAAAGAGATAGACCCAATGGGCTTTTATACCCAAAGCGGAGTGGTTTGGGTAGATACCCAATACGAAATGGTTTGAGTCGTT
>JBCDIO010000291.1:0-5386 GCA_038748815.1 Bacteroidota bacterium | reverse complement strand
GACATGCCTTGTATTGTAAGGTTCACGCAGATTCACCTACCGTATCGGTAAAGATTAGGTAGGCAGGCGCAAAGAAGGCCGTACCAAAGCGGACGAACATGGAGTGCATGCTCGAATCGATCAACAATTTACTTCTTAGAAGAATTTCGTTAGAAAAATGTCCATACCTTTGCCGCCTACCAAAAAAGCAAACAAACATTAGGGGCTGACGCCGCATGATCGAACAATTGATACATATCGATGAACAGATATTCCATTGGATCAATGGCGTATGGACCCACGAATGGCTAGATTTCATAATGCCTTATTGGCGGGAGAAAACAACCTGGATTCCAGCTTATACCTTGTTGCTCGCTTGGGTAATATGGCAATGGCGCGGGAAAGCTATTCTGTTTGTCCTTTGGACCCTTCTATTGATTGCCGCCGCCGATGGTATCAGTCATCGGTTGATCAAGAAGAATGTCCAACGGTTGCGCCCCTGCAAAACGGAGTACCTACAGGAAGAAGTCCGTTCTTTAGTGCCATGCGGTAGTGGTTACAGTTTTACCTCCAATCACGCCACCAATCATTTTGCACTCGCAGTATTTTGGAGTTTGAGTCTTTTTCCCGCTAGGCGTTGGATAAAGATTTTATTAGTAGCCTGGGCCTCAACTATTGCCTATGGACAAGTGTATGTAGGAGTACACTTTCCACTGGATGTGTTAAGTGGAGCTCTTTTAGGCTCGGTGATTGGTTGGTTGATCCACCGAGGTTTGCAACGGTCTTTGACCTTCTTTGATCGACCGACTAAACCCATAGCATGAGCGTAACCCAATATATCTTCCTATTTGCTTCCGTTTTCTTGGGTGGCTTGATCGCTTTTTTTCTGCGTCAGGGACAGCAACGCTTTTTACAATTAGTATTAGCTTTTAGTGGTGCTTATATATTAGGAATCAGCGTATTACATCTTTTACCGGAAGTGTATCTAGAAGGCAGCTCCAACAGCGGTTTGTGGATTTTATTGGGCTTCTTCATCCAGCTCTTTCTCGAACAGCTTTCGCGGGGCGTAGAGCATGGACATATGCACGCCCTCCACGGAACCCAGGTTAGTACGGCCATTAGTGTAATGATTGGACTTTGTCTACACGCTCTGCTGGAGGGGGTTCCACTGGCGGGCTACGATCAGGTACACGCGGGGCATCATCACCACGACCACGATCATGGTCATCAGTTTTTACTGGCGGGCATTATCCTGCATAAGATTCCGGCCGCCTTCGCCTTAAGTTCCTTGTTATTGCTCTCCGGATTTTCGCGGCGCTTCACCATTATCTGCCTGATCATCTTCTCCTTGATGTCTCCAATGGGGGCTTTTATCGGTAATTTTCTTCCCCTCAATCTAGAACTGCATCTGATCTTCCTATCCTTAGTGATCGGTTCTTTTTTACATATTTCGACCACGATTCTTTTTGAATCGGATAATTCCAATCACCACCGAATATCCATAACCAAGCTGGCGATGATCATCGTGGGAACCTTATTGGCTTGGGGGACAACCTTGTTGTAGACGAGGGTCGATTGACCAAAACAATCCACTGAGGTGCAGATTTGAATACCGTCTACGAGATTTCCGAGCTCTCGTAGACGGTAACAAGATCGTGCATTTTACTCGCATTACCCCCTCACATCAAGGGAAGGCCTGACCGAAAAAATGGAAAAAGGGCTTTAAAACCTTACCGCTCTAATCTAGCACCGGAGGAATTTTCAAGCCCCTAAACCGGCCAAAAACGCTAGGGTATCCACCCCATCCGTATAATCATCTAGGGCGGGTTTCTGCGCCTGACCAAAGCCGACCTGAGCCAGGTTTTCAACCGGTAGCTTCTGCCCTTTCGAAACCACACATTGGATTTCTTCTTGGGCTTGGACCAATTCTTGACCTAGCGTTGGAAGCGCTTGGTAATAGCTGAAGTGCATACAGGCAATACGGCTATGCAAAGAGGGTTCTTCGATCATAATCAGACAGCCATTATTGTAGTAGGGCGTCCGATTGAGTTCCAAGATGGAATAGTTATAATCGAAGTTATTCTTATACTTCTGGTGGAGCATTACCTGCCGGAATTCGTGCAATCCTTCCAGCATAGGCTGTAAGTCGTAACCTTCTGGAAGGTAGAGCTTCGAAACATTCCGACAGCCCAAACCAAAGTACTGGAAAATATCGTTCCCCAGATCTTGGATATCATCGGCGGTTTCTTCGCCGGTTAGTACGGCAACGGCGTGGCGATTCTTCCGAATGATCGAAGGGTACTTAGCAAAATAGGCCTCAAAGTATCTGGCCGAATTATTAGATCCCGTAGCAATAACCGCATCAAAGCCCGTTAACTTTTCAATGAACTGGGTTTGCCCGGCGTTGTGCGGATCAATCTCTTCCATCAACTTGATCAAATACGGAAACAGAAAAGGGTCCTTTTCGGAAAGCTTGACCTTACACTGATAACCGCCTAGGTAAATACACATCCAATCGTGGAAGCCTACTAAAGGAATATTCCCAGCCATCACCAAGCCCACTTTCTGATCGGAAGATTCTGGCAATAAGTCATAATGACTCACCCAGTCTTCCAACATAGCAGCCTGCAAAAAATGGCTACGGATCGCCTCGATGGCATTCCGTTGATTTTCGAGGGTAAACCAGCCATTGCGATATTCGGTGCGTTTCAGAATGGCTTCTAAGAATTCATTGTCTGGCCCGAGGCGTTCGCCTAACTGAACCAGATTTTGGATGCGATCACGAAGGGTCATAGAATAATTCCTGAATTTTTTCGGGTGAAAAAGAGCGAAGTAAGGCCATGTTGCGAGCCGGAATTTGATCGACCGATGAGAAGTGTTCCACCGCACGGCTTACACTTTCTTCCCGGAGTATATGTAACATCGGAAACGGCGAACGGTTGGTGAAGTTAGCCAGATCGTGGGGTGGACTCTCGGCAAATTGATAGTTGGGATGGAAGGAAGCGATTTGAAACTCTCCTTCGTAGCCCAATTTGCTGTTTAGCAATTCTGCTACTTCCAGAAAATCCAGATAATCGTGGAAACTTTCCAAGCCCTCGGGAATGATAAGTAGCGTGGTTTCTAGCTCCGTTCGGGGCATTTCCTCCAACCGTTGCAGCTCTTCTACCATTTGCTCTAACCAAACCTCTTCAAGCCCCGCATCGAGTACGACCAGGCGAACCCGATCCAGCTCATAGGGTCTTTTAGCAAAGGGACACAGTTGAAGACCAATGACCACCTTTTCCAGCCAGCGCCTGGTCTGCCCCACAATGACTTCTCTATTGATCATCCAGCAAAGTCCCGGTTTGTTTACGTTTGGCGTGTACGTAGTTACGCCAGATTTCCAAGGCATTGGTCATATCTTCGGGTAAATCCGATTCAAAATACACCTCTTTGCCGGTGGCCGGATGCACAAAGCCCAGCGATTTAGCGTGCAGAGCCTGCCGGGGTATTTTCTTCATACAATTCTCCACAAAGGACTTGTATTTGCTGTAGACCGTGCCTTTGTGAATACGATCTCCGCCGTAGCGTTTATCGCCAAACAAAGGGTGCCCATGGTGTTTCATATGGACCCGAATCTGGTGCGTACGCCCCGTCTCCAGGCGGCATTCAACCAGACTGACATAATACAAAGGTTCGATCATTGTATAGTGGGTGCGGGCCCATTTGCCTTCCTCCCCTTCTGGATAAACGGCCTGTAACAGTCGATTGCGGGGGTGGCGACCGATATGCCCTTCGATGGTGCCATTATGATCATCGGGTTCTCCCCAAACCAGGGCTTGGTACCGCCGGTGGATGCTGTGATCAAAGAATTGCTTAGCCAAATGAGACATCGCAAAATCCGTCTTGGCAATCACCAGCAGTCCAGAGGTATCTTTATCGATGCGGTGCACCAAACCGACCCGGTTGTAATCGTTCCCCGGCATCACGGGGAGATCTTTGAAGTGGTAGGCTAAGGCATTGACTAAGGTGCCAGAATGGTGTCCGATGCCCGGATGCACCACCATACCTGGTTTCTTATTTACGATGAGAATTTCCTCATCTTCGTGGATGATATCCAGCGGAATATTTTCGGGCACGAGATGTTCTCCATCACCCGGTGGTTTGGGCAGAATGACCCGGATGTGGTTGCCACCCTGGATTTTAAAGTTCGGCTTCACCGTGCGGTCATTGACTAAGACTGCCCCCGAACGAATAGCGTTCTGAATGCGGTTACGGGTCGCTTTCTGCAGGCGGTTGGTGAGAAATTTATCGATCCGCAGGGGTTCCTGATTCTTATCGATGGTAATTTCCCAAAAGTCGACCAATTCGTCGCTTTGGCCCTGGTCTATCAACTCGTTCTTTTCCTCTGTCATCTCTTGGTCCAATGATTGAACCGCAAAGGTACGGAACCCGGGGGAAAGATTCGTTTGATCCCCCAGAGGCCATTGTTCATAAACCAGGGGATTAGAAAGAAATCGAAAGATTTAGCCCCAGAGAATGCGTAAAAAGTCCGCTCCAATATAGATGGTAACTAGGAATGATCGCAGCGGAAAGCGGCCCGAGCGAGAAAGCCTGTTTAAGACTGACCGAAGGGCTCAGTAACCAGCTATACTGAGGATCGAAATAGCCCACTACGCTACCTCCCGTACCGGTGCTACTTTGGGTCCCAATGGGTATTTCGTAACGACGAAATCCACTCGCTACACCTAGACCGATGGTTCGTCGGGTCGGGCGGCCCCACTCCCAGAAAGCTCCGGCGCTCAGATGAAGAGCTTTGTACGGATTGTCTTTCAAGACCATAGCTGGATCCGTCGTTCTAAAAGTGAACCCATAGGGCCCACCCGCTAAGACCATCATTTCTGCGGACAATCGGTGCCGGTTTTTCTGCCATATCTTTTTTTTGCACCCAACAGGTGTGCGTACCCTTGGCTGGGCATAAAATAATGGGCCCCGTAATACAAGGTCCAATCCGTTTCCGTCTGGGCCACGGTAGAGAGCACAGAACTACAAAGCAAGCCAATGATTAAAAACCTTTTCATTTACAAACAATTACTGCTTACCCGGTAAGCGAATGAGGCGGGAAGGGAGTAAAGTGGCTGTATGGAATATGTGGTTGCCCGAGGAGCATTTTAACTCCGCGTACTTGAAGATAAGCCCAATTAGACTAAACTAGCAAGCGCCTAAAGAAAGTGAGACCACTTATTGCTGAATGATCACCCGTTCTCGGCGCACTACCTTACCCGCTTGCTGCACCACCAGATAATACAAACCAGCCGGTAGATGCTGGGCATCCAGGGTACACTCCTCGAAAAAGTCGGGCTGGTCTAAGTGCAGTTGCAAGCACCCAAGGGCGTCGTAGAGATGCAGGGAGCAGTCTTTTTGTAAG
>JBCDIO010000290.1:0-5387 GCA_038748815.1 Bacteroidota bacterium | reverse complement strand
GTATAATTGATTAGTGACCGTCAATACCTTTAGTTACTGTACTGCCTTAAATCCCCAATCTTTTGACCATTTTATGCACTTCTTCGGTGGCCCCAATTTTTCAATAGGATGAAATGTAGCGAAAAGCATCTTGGTATAACTCTTCCTGGTTGAAGTATTTTTTGATCTCTTTGACTGTACTCATTTCTCCCGCCACAAAAATATTTGGCGTTCCCTCGAAAGGGGTAATGGATTTAATCGCATGGATTTGATGGGGACTTCTCGCAGTTGGGTCGGGGTGGATAAACCAGTTAATTTTGATTCCTGCAGGGGCGGTAAAATCCTGTTTATCTGCTTCGGACATTACTTCTAAGAAGGCTATTCCTTTCGCCTTGGGAGGTAAGGTTTCGATAATCGAAATGGCTGCAGGTAAGGCTGACATATCCGCAGCGAACAGATACCAATCTCCCGCATCGGCATCCATTCTCAAAAAGCCAGGGCCCATAACCTCAATTTGGTCCCCCTGTTTGGCGTGTAAGGCCCAACTGGTAGCAGGACCAGGAGGATGATGAATCGCGAAATCAATATCCATCGTTTTGGCCTGGGTATCTAAGCTTCGCACCGTGTAGGTGCGGGTTTTCTCCCAGGATCCAGCGGGAACGCGCAGTTTTACGTAGCATCCCGGTTTCCAGGATACCTTTTCCAATTTGTCACCCTGTAGGGTGATACGTAGCATGTTTAAGCTTACTTGCTGTTTATTGATGACTGTTAACATGTCCAGATCGTTTTTAATAGACGGAATGGGCATGACTTTTCACAAGTGGTAAGGAAGCGTTCGGAAAGCTGTGTTCGGACTATACCCAAAACAAGCTCGGAGGGTATAACAAGCTATCCCACTTCGCTATTCTTGTAACTTCACGAAGTAGGAAATAGTTTTATTCAAAGGAGAGGTTTACACTAATCGTGGAATAAGGTGGAGAGCGTGTTTGGGAATTGAATTCTTGCCTGCAATCGGCAAGTCTTATCCTGTATTTCGTTAACCCCGAGCACTCGGGGCGCTGATACTATGGCATTTTAGCCAGCCCACCCGCTTCGCGGTTCATTCACTCAAACCACCTAGTGGTTTGTCCTTCGGAAACGTTCATTCATGCCTTATCCAGAACAAAATTTCCTCGATTTCGACTAAGACTCAATTCCCGAACATGCTCTAGCAGGGGATTTCAATAGATATTGAAATCCCCATCGATTGTTATAATTTCTCGGCAACGAGTATAATCCGACGCGAATGATTGTCAAAGGCATCTCCCCGCCAACTACCGAAGGTGTCTAAGATCCGGAAACCAGTTCGTTGAAGCATCTGTTTCAGGTCCCCAAAATTATAGGTAGTCATGGCAAAAGGCGTGTCGTACCGCTGCCCGTCCTTGATGTAGATGCGTCGGTTGAGGGTTTGCCCGGTTTTCGTATCAAAGCTCAGCCGATCGATCATCAGATCTTGATCCCGTTCAGTAATGGTGCTTGGAATCAATTCTTGCAAGAGGTGATCCCGATTTTTGGTGTCCAGAATGAGCTTCCCACCCGGGCGCAAGGCTGCCTGCGTTTTCTGCAATAGGCGTAGGGCATCGGTCGGATTAAAAAAGCCCAGCGTATTGAACAGTAGGAGTGCGGCATCGAAGGCATTTTGCTGTTCCATCTCCAAGAGATCTTGTTCTTCGTAGGTGGTACTTAAGCCTAATTTGACAGCTTCGGCTTTGGCGATTTCGATAAACCGATGATCCCGGTCAATCCCGTGAACAGCGTACCCCATTTGGGCCAATTGGTTGGCGTGGCGACCGTGTCCGCAAGCGAGATCCAGGATGCGCGCGTTGGTGGATAGCTGGCCTTTTTCTAAGACGAAGTTACACTCCCGCTGGGTACGTTCTGAGCTTAAGAAATCCTCGTGGAAGTAGAGGTACAGTTCGGCGGCGAATAGTTCGTCGAGCGATTGGTGGGATGTGCTATTCATCATTTTACGATTTAGTTTACCCGTTGCAAATCCCTTTGGGCGGCGGCTGAGTCGGGAAAAGCCAGCGAGTTTAATAAGAAATACATCCGGGCTTGTGCGTATTCTTGCCGATTAAAATGGTAGTAGCCTTTGATTTGGATAAGTGCTTCGTCGAGGGCTTTGCCCCCAATTAGTTCCTTGATATCCTCCTCGTTTTGGGTTTCCTTCCAAATGGGCGACTGCAACAATTCCGTAGTTCTTATATACGCCGATTTTTGAACGGGAGTTCCCGTAAGCTGCATTTTGATGAAATAACTCACATCGGTATAGTCCGTTTGGTCAGAATTGGCCAGGATGGCGATTAGGTAGTTTTGCGCTTCGTACCAAAGCAATTCTCCACGCACCCCATAGTATCCGCCCAGGTGCCCGATAATGGCTTGATCGTTGTTGGCGTTTAGACCAATGCCGTAGCCATAGTGTCCGTAATAAGATTCAACCTGAGGGCTAAGCATGGTCTCCAGAGAGCTAGCATTTATAAGCTTGTTAGCTAGTAGACTTTGGTAGAAGGTAATGAGGTCTTGGGACGAGGCATAGGCACCACCGGCCGGGCTGCTACTTTTATTGCGGTGATGATTGGGTTTCCACCAGTCGGCTGCATGGGCGGGGCGCATATAACCAGTAGCTCCATTGGGTACAATTTCCGTCAGGCTCCAAAGTCCCGTTTCTTTCATGCCAAGAGGGTCAAAAATATGAGCTTGTAGGTAGGCTGGGTAGGGTTGCCCAGAAACCGCTTCAATCACGTATCCCAAAGCCATAAAGCCAACGTTGCTATAGCTGTGTTGGCCGATTTTGCTTCGGTCAATGTCTAGGTCCATATAAAGGGGGAGAAAATCCTCCAGTTTCAGATACTGAAACTTAGGTTGCCCATCAAATGCTGGACTAAACCACAGGGGAAGTCCGCCAGAATGGGTGAGGAGTTGGTGTATGGTCACCGAATCGCGGATATAGGTATTCGGGAAGTCAGGTACGTATTGTCCCAGTGTTTTCTTTAGGTCTAATTTTCCTTTTTCTTCTAATTGCAGAATGGCCACCGCAGTGAACATTTTGCCGATGGAAGCGATGTTAAACTTCGTATCGACTCGGTTGGGAACCCGATGGGCCCGATTGGCCATGCCGTAGGCTGCTGAGAGTAATACTTCCTCTCCTTGGGCAATAGTGATACTTAGGCCGAAGTCTTCGTCTTGGGCGAGTTCTTCCAGATAGGTTTGGGTGTGGAGAATGAAGGAGTCGGTTTGGGCTGGGAGTAGGAAGCAGGGGAGGAGGAAGAAGTATGTTAAAAGACAGATCAGTTTGGGCGATAGAAAGAGTTGTAGTTGAGAAAAGACTTGCATAGTAAGGGACACGGAAATGGTTAGTAATGGGATTAATTTAAGCTTTTCTCTGGCCTATGGATGTGATTAGCCGCTTTCTTTTATGTTGAGTATTTGCGTAGGGTAGTCTGATGTGCTTGTCTACAATTAAGAAAGTCCGGCTACCTTCATGAATTCAGTGCGAATACTGGGAAATAGCGGAACTTATCCATCAGCCTTAAAAAATGTAAGATTTGGTATCCGTCTACGAGAGCTTCGAAATCTCGTAGACGGATTTTGAATCTACGCTTTTTTAAGGAATTTTAATCAAGAGGTTGTAGTAAGAAAAAGACAGTACCTTTCCTTTTATGAACTTTTCTTAAGTCTAAGATGGAGAGACAAATTATTTTTCTTTATTCTCTTTTCAATTCCCTCTACTCCTTAGGTTCCTGGTTGAAAAAGTAGTATAAAATCCGCATTTATCGAGTTTTGAAAAACCTTACCAAAATAAATTTCATGGGCGAGGTGACTAAACGAAATAGACCGAGATGCCTCATTATTCTACTAAAAAGGCTGCCTCCTAAAGGAGACAGCCTCGGGCTGTGAAGGACTATTTTTCTTTCTGATACTGGGAATAATTACTTGTGATTGGGATCCGTCCAAAGGATTTGGTAAACCATATTTTTTTGGGTTAGGCCCAAGGTATTGGCCTGAATACCCATTCTTGATAGTCGGCTATCAAGAAGCTAAGAATGTTTACCTCATTACCGATGTTTAGTTACAGAGACTACTTCGTGGGGGCAGTCTAGGGAGTCTAAGAAAAACGAAAAGTCTGGCTAAGATGTACTGGAGGTACTTTCATGAAAACGTTATTTTGAACACTGCAAAAAGCTATAACTACCATAAAGACCAGATTGGTAGGATAGTACCTACTTTTGAGGATGAGATCTTTGGAATAAAGAAAAGGACGGACATGAATATCAAGTCAAAACTTATATTGTAAGAATTGAGATCGTTCTACTATTTTGAACTATTAAAGATTGATCCATGAAAGCGTACTTCATCCAAATATTCTTAATTGTCTTCAGTGTTGTATTAGGGCTATTCCTGAGCGAGCAGATTCAGCAGAACAATGCCAAGAAGGAATCCATGCAACTGCTGGAATTGATTAAGTCTGAAGTACAGGAAAATCTTCAAATGATGGAACAGGTGGTCCCTTACCATCAATGGATTTACAACTATCTGGATAGTGTGCGGCAAGAGGAGGCTTTCGTGGCAGGATTTATGGAGGATAAATCCTATTTCGCAGAACAGTTATTTACGAAGGGTTCCTTTTTATATCGCTTACCGGCGCAGGACGCCTGGGATATCGCCAAGTCTCACCCCCGAATTGCATATGTGCCTTACGATAAACTGCTCATTCTGTCTAAGATTTACAACCAACAAGAGTTGACCTTTGTACCAATGTTCGAATTGTTCGATCTCTATAAAGCGAGTGATATCAACGCGCCGGACAAGGCTCAACAAAACTTAGAGAGCCTGCTGGATCGAATTAAAGAGATTGTAGGTCGGGAAGAATTGTTGATGTATTATTTCGAAGAAGCAAAAGAAATTCTAGCATTAGATCCCGAGACAGAATAGGTAATCAACTATTCCCAAGGCCCCTGCACCGTCACCTCCATAATTTGCCCCTCCTTATCGATCTTGTAAAGACCACCGGCTCCACCTAACCAGATATTTCCGTTCTGGTCATCGGTGATGCTCATAATGGAAATGGGAACTTCGAAGTGCTGGAAAGTCATACCGTCGTATTTGTAAACTCCATTTTTGACCGTAGCAATCCATATATTTCCCAGCCTATCCTTATGGATTTCGTACACATCGTTGGTCGTGAATCCATCGATGTCCAGAAAGGAAATGATTTCGCCATCTACTAATCGATTGACACCACCCTGACCGCTGCGCCGCTCTGGATCTGGATGATCCTTTTCAACAACTCTCATCCCAAACCAGACGTGTCCCTCGTCATCAAAAGTGATTTCCATTACATTGTTAGAGAGCAAGCCGTCTTGCTTGCG
>JBCDIO010000289.1:0-5402 GCA_038748815.1 Bacteroidota bacterium | reverse complement strand
TACGTAGTCTCGTTCCCGCGGTTCATTGGGCGGTTGATTCGAGTAGATAATAATACCAATTCCGGTGATGATGAAGAGCGCGAGTAGGCCCATGGCATCATTGTAACTGCGTCGGAAATGGAAGAATAGTCCAAAGATTCCGAAGATGAAGGGTAGCATGAAATACTTGTTTCGTGCTTGCTTATTCTTCATCGTTTCCGGCATCTTATCCTCGTTGTAGAGCCGGGCTTCATCGAGTACTTTAATCCCCGAGTACCAGTTTCCGCTTTTCGGATCCCAGGAAAAGAATCCCTGTTCCCCATTCTGCCGGCCTGCGAAATTCCAAAAGAAATATCGCATATACATCCAGCCAACTTGATAGCGGAACATAAAGGCTATGTTTTCAGCCATGGATGGTTTTCCGGTTTCACCACCCCGCCACAACTCGTAGAGCTGGTTGCGGTTTTGGGTCGGATCGCCCATCCGTGGGAAAACCATTTTATCGCTGCTACGGTATTCGTAGCTGATTTTATCGTCTACAATTTCGTAGTGATCGTCTACCTGTCCGTAGCGCGCCTCAAACTTGTTGTCGATTGGACGTGCTTCGTAGGAAGGACCGTATAAGAGTGGACGTTCTCCGTATTGTTCCCGGTTTAGATAAGGGATAACCCGCATGGCATCACTTGGGTTGTTCATGTTGATGGGGGTATTGGCGTTAGCCCGAATCACAATTACACCAATGGTAGAGTACCCTACGATCAGGAGCATAACACTAACTACGACCATTTGCAGCAAGGCATTTTTATTCTTCTGGGCGTAGTAAAGGCCAGCAACAATAATACCTGTGATAATGATCACTACGGGGATTAGGCCAGAATGGAAGCCTAGTCCCAGGCTATTGACCATCCATAGCTCCCAGAAAGCCCATAATTTGGGAATACCCTGAATAATGAAGCTTTGAATGAAGACAATCAAAGCGGCACCAGCACCGGCAGCCGCAGCCATTCCCAAGAGGTTATGGTTTTTGTATTTCTTAAAATAGTAGAACATGGCCAACGCCGGGAAGGTCAGAATACTCAAAAGGTGCACGCCAATGGAAAGACCACCTGAGTAAATTGCAAAGACCAACCAGCGATCCGTTTTGGCGTTATCTGGCAAGGTATACCATTTGATAATCGCCCAAAAAGTCATGGCGGTGAAGAAGGTAGACATGGCGTATACCTCTCCCTCTACGGCCGAGAACCAAATGGAGGTAGAGAAAGCGGTCGCCAAACCAGCGGCTAGGCCACCACCAGCAAGTACGAGCTGTTGTCCTTCTTCAAGCTCTTTGTCACGGCCTACGAGCGAAAGTCGACCGAGGCGCATCGTGATCCAGGCAATAAACATCGCCGTAAAGGCACTACAAATACCAGACATCAAGTTGACGGCAAAGGCAATGTCTGCTGGATTGTCCGAGAAGACCTCTGCAATATAGGTAAACAAGCGGCCTACGATCATGAAGAGCGGTGCTCCCGGAGGGTGCACCACCTGGAGCTTATAGGCTCCAGTGATAAATTCTCCACAGTCCCACAAGCTACCCGTTCGTTCGGCAGAAAAGTAATAGACCACAAAGGCAATGGTAAATACCAGCCAGCCGGTCAGGTTCGTCCATCTTTTTGAACTCATTCTTTTTATGGATTATAGTCCAGGATGTGATTCGGCGTTTGAATCGTTATACTATTGCGAAGAGGAACTTCGCAGGGCGAAGGGGGGAAAGTACCTTCTCATTGGTCCACCCTTAAATGAAAGGGTTTCCTCTCTTGCAAGAACTGCAAAACTAATAAATTATTGTGGGAGCAAAGACTGGTAAATTCTAGACTTTTGGTCCTGCCAAACTTTTTACCTTTGTAAATAAAAAAGGATGAAGATTCTCGTATATATCCTGCTGTTTTACTTAGCCTATCGATTTTTTGTTCAACCAGCAATCGAAGGGCCAAAAGACGATGAGCAATCTTCGTCCCAAAAGAAGGATGCGGAGGACAATGTCATCGATATTGATTACGAAGAAGTAGATTAAATACTTAGTTCACAAAGTATTAAAGCAGGGTACTCGTTATGGATAATCACGCAAAGATCGGTGACTCGATCATTTATCGCAACAATCAGTTATTAGCGTTTAATAAACCGGCTACAACACCTTCCGTCCCGCAACCTGGGGAGGTAAAGTCCCTCTTAGAATTAGGGGAGATTTACAGTAAGAAAAAACTATATGCCATTCACCGGCTGGATCGCCCCGCTTCTGGAGTTCTCCTATTTGCCAAGAATACGGATGCCCTTGAGCACTTGAATCAGCAATTTCGGAACCGTACCGTAGAAAAAACGTATCTGGCCTTGGTAAAGCAAGCTCCGAACCCAAAGCAAGGGACGCTCCACCATTTTCTGCAAAAACAAAAAAAGGGCAATAAATCCATTGCTCTAGCCGAAGCGAATGAAGAAACCAAAGAGGCTCTGATGGACTACGAGATCGTTGGGCAATCAGAAAACTTTCATTTACTACAGATCAAACTGCAAACCGGCCGGCATCACCAGATTCGGGCTCAGCTAGCTGCCATCGGCAGCCCCATCCGGGGAGATAATAAATACGGCTACAAGCGAGGGAATCGCGATCGTTCGATTCAATTACACGCCTGGAAACTCCGTTTTGATCACCCCATTTCCGGTGACCGAGAAACGGTGGTGGCCCCCCCTCCCGCCGATCCGGTTTGGAATCCCTTTGTTTCTTTTTTTCAGTAAGCATTCAACTTTTAGGTGGGGTTGGCTTGTTGCTTTTTCATTAACAAACGAAAAACGTACCATGTCAGATTCTACCATTCGTATCATTTACTACGTAAGTACCGGTCTTCTTACGCTGCTTATGTTATTTTCCGCCGGTATGTATCTCTTCAATACCGAAATGATCAAAGAAGCATTTACCGCCTTAGGCTATCCCACGTATATCATTTATCCGTTAGCCATTGCTAAGCTGCTGGGTTTGGTAGCCATCTGGACACGACTTTCTCCCACTCTTTTCGAGTGGGCTTACGCAGGCTTTTTCTTTGATACCTTACTCGCTGCTGCTGCTCATTTAATGGTGCAAGATGGTGGTCAAGGAGCTGCATTTGTTGGAGTTGTCTTGGTCTTGGTTTCCTACTGGGCGAGTAAGCGGGTGTGAATATTAAAGTAGAGCAAAAGGCAGTTTTTCTCTTACAGAAATAAGAAAGGTACTTGTTTGCTCTTTTCGGTACATTTAGGGAAGACATCATATATCTACGACCCCGAGCACTCGAGGTCGTAGACGTAAGGGTAGTCGTAAGAAATGAGGTTTAAACAACGCTCCAAAATTTACTCGTACCTTCATAAGCAAATCCCTTATGCTTATGAAATCTATCTACACCCTCATCCTCTTTTTCTTGTTTTGTGCTCCCATCTTATGGGCGCAAAACCCCAATCCAAATCCTGCACTCGATAACTTTATTCTCGATGAAATGACGGCCGAACGCCTGCCAGGCTTATCGACCGTAATGGTTAAAGACGGAGAGATAGTCTGGTTGGAGTCCTATGGGATGGCCAATTTTGAAACAAATACCCCCGTTAGTGACTCCACAATCTTTTTGCTAGCTTCTGTTTCAAAGCTATTTACAGCGACTGCCGCCATGCAATTAGTCGAGCAGGGTATCCTCGATTTGGATGTTTCAATTAATGAATATCTCCCTTTTATCGTTGAACACCCTACGAGCTTTATACCGATTACTGCTAGAATGCTTTTGACCCACACCGCCTCCATTCGCGATAATTTTGGAGCGATGAATAACTATTACGCCTTCGGAGATCCCGTACTTTCTCTCGGTGAGGTGATAGAGCGCTACTTTAATGTGAACGGAGAAGACTTCGATGCGAATCAGAATTTCTATACCGCAGAGCCTGGAACGGATTACCAGTACACTAATATGGGGATTGCTCTTTTGGGGTATCTAGTAGAAGTGCTCAGTGAATCCCCGTTTTCTGACCATACGATCGAAAACCAATTTAGTCCGCTTTGTATGAATGATACTCGTTGGTATTTGTCCGAGCTGGATACCATCCTAGTTGCGAGGCCGTACACCACGCAGGGTACATCCTATATACCGATTGCTCATTACAGTTTTGCGGATTATCCTAATGGCTTGCTCCGTAGTTCCGTTTTAGATTTAGCTCAATGGATGGTTACGTATTTAGAAGAAGGACAGTTGGGGAGTGTGGAAATGTTAAGCCCCAATACCATTCAAAGTATGTGGAGCCCTCACATCTCAAGTATTGAGCCTACACAAGGACTCGTCTGGTACCAGGAAGAACTCTTTCTGGACAACGGAGGGAGTGCCTTTCTTTGGGGTCATAATGGAGGAGAAGCAGGCACCTCTACAGATATTTATTTTGATCCAGAAAATAATCTTGCCTTGGCTATTCTGGCCAATGGCGAAGGAACAAATCTGTTTATCGCAGATGCTTTGTACAATTATGGATTGACGTTAGAAGCTACGGGTACAATGGAATTAGCTTGTGTTCTTTCCAGTGCTCAGACATTAGACTCGGCTGTTGATCCAGTGATCACTTTGGGCCCCAATCCAACGGATGGATGGCTCCATATTCGTAGTAAAGGATTTGAAGGTAGCGTGGGTAAAGTTTTCAATGCGCTGGGTCAGTTAGTTGCGGAGAAAGAAGAAATTTGGTCAGAATGGTCTATTTATTTATCAGCTCCAGGCAGCTACACGGTGCAGATTATTGCGCATGGTAGTCAGTCGTGGAGTAAAATAGTGATCAGAAATTAAGGAAACAGATCAATTTGGCACTCTTTTTGTTCTTATCCAAAAGAATATATCCAAAAAGCTTTGCTAGCTAATTCATAAAGGTTAGTCTGCAAGATCCAATTGTTAAAGGAGAGGAGGCCCTACTAGGACGGTCTCCTTTCTTATTTGGCTCGACAGTAACTGTTAAAGTGATCCCACTTCTTCTCCTTTTCTTACCTCAGCCCTTTTTGCTTTTTTGGATTTCCTTTTCTAGTTTGGATGTCGCCCCTATACGTCTACGCCCCGAGTACTCGGGGTAAGGAGATCTGCTAAAAAACAAAAAGCTCCCGGACGCAGACGTCCGAGAGCTTTTATCTCTAAGAGGTTTATCCAGCGATTAATTCGCTAAATACTCTTCCAGGGTTTGAATCTCCATCTGCGGAGCTTCTTGCTTCGCAAGCTTCTCATTCAGACCGTTCATCTCTTGAATAATTTCTTCATACGTAACTACTACTTTTTCCATTTCTCCTTCCAAGATATCCGTCTTTCGAACCTGACTCTCGGTTGGGCCACCTGGGTATTGTCCCATGTATAGATACAATTCGGAGATGTCCTCCCGAATGGCACTACTCTCGTCCACAT
>JBCDIO010000288.1:0-5405 GCA_038748815.1 Bacteroidota bacterium | reverse complement strand
GGTAACTATTTCCATCTTTCCTGACTTATCCTTTGAGGTGAATACAAATCCGGCCTCCTGCGACCAAACGGATGGCTCGGCCACGGTTGAATTAATTCCAGGATCGGGGCCAGCCACCTACTTATGGTCGGATGGTCAGACTACCGCGACGGCCACCAATTTAGCGCAAGGCTGGTACAATGTAACGGTAACCGTAGGTACTTGCTCTGGGGAGCAGGCAGTATTTATCGATGAAGATGCATCCTGTAAAGTGACCATCCGAGGTATTATTTATGACGACAGCGAAGACTTAAACTGCGATGCTTCCGGTAATGTAAATCCGATAGAATGTATCCTAGTTCATCTACTTCCTAACGATATCTACACCTATTCGGATGCGAATGGCGAATACGAATTTGTGGTAGAAGCAGGGGCCTACATCATTGAGTACGTTGAAGAAGATGTTTATAATTTACTCTGCCCAGTCTCCGGTAGTTTTGCCATTGACCTACCCATCGATGGCACCGTATCGAACGATAATGATTTCTTTGCCGTAAAGGATACGGTACAGAACCTCAGCCTTTCTATAGCGGATGGATACGTTCGCCCGGGCTTCAACTATCAATTAAACTACTTTATTGATAATCAAGGAACTGTACCCGTTTCACCGACCTTCACTGTAACCCATCCAGGAGATATTTCACCCGGCACCCTCCTCGATTTGGTAAACTATTACGATGCATCGATTGATTCTGGGACCATAGCATATCCATCATTAATAGAAAGTGGAATGATTGCTCAAACTGTATTTATGGAGGTTTCGACACTTGCGGAACTTGATGACGAGGTTAACTTTTCACTCCAGGTCTTACCGATTCAAGAAGATGCTTTTCCAAATAATAACACCCTAAATTATACTCGAACGGTCACTGGTAGCTTTGACCCTAATGATAAAACCACCTTTACCGGGGAAAATCAATTTGGTGGAGCGATCTACCTACCCGAAGATTCAACGATCTATTATCAAATACGTTTCCAGAACACGGGTACGGATACCGCGTTTAACGTCGTGATTCGGGACACCCTAGATGCAGATTTAAATGTAGAATCAATTTGTCCGGGCTTTGCTAGCCATGATATGCAAGTCGAATTTGAAGGGAATAATGTGCTCGTTTTCCGGTTTCCCGATATCCTTTTGCCCGATTCAACCACTAACGAGCCCGCTAGCAATGGCTTTGTCACGTATTCAATCAATCTAAAACCGGACCTTTCACTCGGTACGGAGATTCGCAATTCAGCCGCTATCTATTTTGACTTTAATGCGCCCATTATTACCAATGAAACGGTGCATATCATAAGTGAGCCGAGTAGTGTTGTTGAACGACCTGTCCCCTTGAATTTGAGCTTATCGCCTAATCCGACGGATGGCCTTTTCCAACTAGACTTCAATCTAACGGACAAGACCTCTTGGAGTCTATCTCTGGTAAATTCACAAGGACAGGAAATAAAAGAGCTCCGGGCTTGGGCACAGAGTCCGGTTGGTCCTGTTTCCTTCACAGGGACTCTTGATCAACTCCCGAATGGGACCTATTTCTTGTACCTCGAGTCCGATTATCAACAGACGCTAGTCCCGCTTATTCTGCAGAGGTAGATGCCGAAAATAATAAGCCTCGCCCATGCACCTATGCTAAAAGCTACGGGTACATGGGTGAGGCTTTTCTACGCCCACAGCCTCCCTAATACCTACCTAAAAACTCCCAAATTTCCCGGCTGGCATTCAACCAATGCTTATCAGTTCCCTGCGGCCATTGGTGCTTATAATCCTTGATTTTATACAGCCATACTTCTTTGTCATCAGTACAGTTTTGAAATTTAGTCACCTCAATCCGTTGGTATTCACCCCAATCAGGGCCATAAATAGTGTCGCGACTTACCGTTGTACAGCCATTGCGGCCTTTCCAAAAGTCGATGGTTTCCTCAATATGCGGATATCGCCCCCATCCGGTTTCGTTGTTAATATCTCCTTCGTATAAGGTGATTTCATCTTCTTCCCCACGGATCTCAAAAACGGGAATTGGCTTAGTATACTCACAACCCACTTTAAAGTCCTCCAGCATCAGACCACCAACAGATACGAAGCCTTTAAAAATCTCTGGTTTTTGACAGGCCAGCATATAACTCATATCTCCCCCATTGGAAAACCCAGCCGTAAAAGTGCGCTCTTTGTCAATCTTATATTTTTCTTGCAGGTAGAGAGTTAGCTCCGTTAAAAATCCCACATCATCCACGGTCTCCGTTTGGTGAAAGAAGTACCCCATATTGAAAAAGTGCTTTCCTTCTTTATCCTTAATACCTCTGGGATAAGCCACAATGAAGTTAAATTCATCAGCCACATCATTGAGCTTGGTGTAATTCCGGTGTTTGATGGCATCATCCGTATAGCCATGCATAGAGATCAAAAGCGGTGCATTCTCGGTAACTGTTTTTGGAATATGTAGCGCATATTCTCGTTCTATGCCATCGTGTTCGAAGATCAGGTAATCCGTTGGAATATCTCCATACAGCGGATGGGATATCGGTTTTTTACTGCAGCTCATTAATAGCACACTGAGGATAAAAACTTGGACTGCGGTTTTCAAATAATAGATGTTCGATAAGCCCGATGTACGGTTCGTCATATTTTTCAGTTTGAAGTCGATGGAATTTCAATTACACAAACCAAAAGTAGGGGCGCTGGAGATGTGCCGAGTGCGAGAACAGACAAATTGAGGGTATTCGGACTTGTTCGATGGCAGCTGTTGTTAAATACCCCAAACGGGCTATCCAAATCCTTCGAAAAGAAAATCTGAATAGCCCGTTCTGGATTTTAGCGGTAGCTAAGAAGTTATTATTCTTTAGCCTTGAGAATGGGTAAGAAATGCTTACTCAATCACTACCCGTTCTATCCAAACTCCTTGTTTGGTAGTGATCCGTATCTGGTATACCCCAGAAGCAACATCCTCAATTGAAATTACGGTATTCGTACCTAGAGGCTTTGATTGAAGCAGCCCTCCATCTACCTGTAATAGTTCTACTACCCCGGTGGGGTTTAAAGGCTCGATCCAATCAATATACAGGATGTCCTTGGCCGGATTTGGATAGATTTTCATGGGATTGCCAAGATTTACAGCCTGTAGCCCTGTACTTTCTTCTAAAATAAATTCCGGATTCCAGGTACAGCCATCCGCATCGCTGATGGTTGCACTATAGGTCCCGGTAGCAAGGCCCGTAGCGATTAAGCCCGTTTGCGCTGGATCGGTGTCCCAAATGACCGTATAGGGAGAGGCAGCTCCACCAATGTCGGTAATTTCAATGCTCCCATTGGCTTGCCCTATTGATGGTGGAATGGTATTCGTAGAAAAGAATATCATATCGTCATTTAAAAGGGCAAAAGCCGTATCGACTAGCACTACCCCATCCGCATTAACAACTGTAAGATCATAAGTCCCATTCCCTAGATTCCCAAGAAATGGCCCTTCGTCTCCGGTGCTCCACTGGTAACTCAACAAGCTAGAATGAACAGGAATGTTGATGCTACCGGTAAATTCTTCGGGGCAACGGGGTGGTGTTAGTTCTGCCACAACTGGAAGCTCACTTACCATGATATTGGTAACGGTATTGGTAATGATCGGCGGATTAAAATCGAAATAAATGCCCGCCCAATTCTCGATAGTCGTTTCTTCCGGTAATCCATCCAAAGCTTTTATCTGGAACTTCACGTATCCATGGCTTGCTGGTTCATTTGTGGTAGAGTCTGGCAGAAGAATATCCGGGAATAAAAAGACAACGGTACCGTTGTCGCGCAACTCCGTATGCATCGTATGGCTGGCAGAATAAGGCATGAAAGTACTCCAGTCCAGTTCGGGGGCTAACAGGTCTTCAATCCGGACGGTAAAAGCGGTATCTGTTCCAGTATTCTGAAACCGCACCGTATACTCTAATACATCTCCAAAAAGGGTGTAGTTATCATAATTGATAAAACTAGAAGATACTAGTTTATCATTGGGGTCATAGGCACAATCTATTATAGAGGTGTAGATCTCTGCTTGGTCGATAGAGGAATACACGACCTCCGAACCACCAGGTTCGTAGAAATCAAGGTAACTTAGAAAAGAAACTTCCTCTCCAAGAAAATCTACCGATGGCATCTGCAACATTAAATCAATATTCCCCTGGTAGGTTGGTGGAAAATCATTGATTTCCCAGGTAATCACCGTATTAGAAACAGAAGATGGTGCGGGCGTTGCACTCAAAAAGGTCGTTAGGCTATCAATCTCCAAAGTCAGCACCACATCAGTGGCCAGGGTCCCGGTATTTTTATACGTAAGCCAAAAAGGTACCTCAAAGCCACAGCGCGTGGGTCCGGAGCTTAGGTCAGTCTCCCCCGCAAAAAGATCGGTGGTAGCCTTTAGGCCAAAGTTAAATTCCTGAGGAACCGAGTTCGGTAGCAATGGAATGTTGATATCTGTACTTGGCTCCCAAGGCCCCGTTGGATCAAGTACTAAATTGTAATTGCCAGGAGGGTACGCAAAAATATATTCCCCTTGCTGATTAGACCAAAAACTATACCCTTCTGGTTCAATAGTAACCTTTTGATTTAAAAGGCCGATTTCATCCGGATCAAGTGTTTGATTTTCATTTTCATCCCAATATGTTTTTCCATAAAAGATTGAAGAGTAAGGAGTTTCACCTATATAGAATCTTAAGCCACCTCGGGTTGTTATCATATCTAAGTTCCCGTCATCTGTCAGATCTAAAAAAGTAACTTTAGAAAATCCGAGGCCAGGTTCAATACGTTCATCATTCATTAAGACTGACGAAAGAAAAAGACTATTTATATTAATGATAAGATCCTTATCACCCCATTCATAGGATAAAACAATATCGTTTATCGTATCTCCATTTAGATCTTGAACGATAATTTGATCAATCCAAAAATCATCCTCTACTTCTGTAATTAATATAGGTGCTTTGAAGGCCAAGGAATCTAAATCTAAAGGGTACCAAAGTACTTGGTCTTGGGCTAGATCATAAATAACAAAGTCGACATCCCCATCTCCGTCAATATCTCCAAATTCATGCACTGAGTCTTTGATAGGTTCATCATTGAGAATACTTTCAGAGAAAATATTATTTTCAAAAACGTATACATAAACTAAGGTGTCATTAGAAATACTAGGCCCTTTATAGAATAGATCAATATCTCCATCCCCTTCCATATCCGTTAAGGTCAGTACACCGGTAGCTCCCCACGACGTGGTAGAAAGTCCATCATTAATTAATTGCAAAGGTCCAAATTCACCCCCTAGATTCTCAGCCCATACCAATTGTGCCCCACCCTCTAAAATCAAGCAAGCATCAAAATCTCCATCCCCATCAAAATCTTC
>JBCDIO010000287.1:0-5419 GCA_038748815.1 Bacteroidota bacterium | reverse complement strand
TTCGTTTGCAATAGCAAAATAACAAATTCTTTTTTTCTAAATAGTTCATTAATCGTAAAGCTGTCGTTCCAATGGCATTTCCAATAGGAAATTAGTAGCCGAGGTTGATTACCACAAGGCTGTCATTTCCTAACTCTTCGAAGCCCCGCTTGACAGTTATTGAGGGTGAATTTGTATTTTGCCCTCAGAAGGATTGGAAATGAACACACATAGACCGGTTGTAATTCCGGGAGCTAGGAGTCTTTTACTCCTGCTCCTGCTGCTGCCACTCTCATCGGTATGGAGTCAGCGGTCGGCGGTGTTTCGTCTACTAAACCACCGCAATGGCCTTTCCAATGACCAGATCCACCATATTACCCAAGATCGCAATGGGTTGATTTGGATCGGTTCGGAAAAAGGGGCCAACGTATACGATGGCCAGCGCATAATCCCCCTCCAAATAGCCCACGATTCCGCTCAATTTCTTTCCCAACAATTTATTCGTTCTATCTTAGAAGGCCCCAATGGGAACATCTGGTTAGCCCCCAACCGAGCCTTACTTTTTTGCTACAACCCAGCTACGGAAGCCTTAAAACAGTATCGTTTACCCATCCATCAGAAAAATAATTTCACGCCGATTCGGGATCTCTATTTCGATGGGGCGGGTATTTTGTGGATTGCCCATCGGAAAGGGTTTTCTCGATTCAATCCAGCAACCGAGGAATTCACGGTGTTTGATCAGAAGACTCGGCAAGGTCAGCTTTTGCCTAAGAATATCGAATTCATTCATCCTGTGCCTAATGATCCTAATCTTCTTTATATCAACGGTTCCGAAGGTATCTGGACCCTCAATAAGGAAAAAGAAACGATCACCCCAGTTAAGATACTCAATGAATATATTAAAAGCCGCGGATACCGGGGGATTAATAATATCGCCCTAACCACTTCCGGTAGCCTCCTAGTGGGAGCAGAACCAGCCCGGGTCCTTCATTATTCTCCTTCTACCGGAGACATTCAAGACTTCCCCGTCTTACCGCCTAACAGCAACTTCAAGATCTTAGATATTTTAACAGCTCCAAATTCTTCTCAGGTCTATGTAACCATGGAAGAAAAGGGCCTTGCCACTCTGAATATAGAGAATGGCGAAGTGCGGTTTTTTCAACATGAACCAACCAATCCCACCTCCATTTGGCCGGGTACCGCCAAGTCCTTATTTCTAGATCGAGACCAACAACTGTGGGTGGGCATGGAACGAGGAATTGCCTTATTAGCTCCCGACAACCAGTTATTTCACCATATCTATTTCCCCAAGAACAAGGGGGTAAGCTCCCAAAATCCTTTGTACTTATCCGGCGTGGTACAAATACCGGGGGATCCCTATTGGTACGTAGGCTCAGTAAATGGAGAAGGCTTGTACCAAATTGATCCTCGGTCCGAAAAAATCATTGCCAGTTACCAGCAATTATCCGCCGGATCGTCTAATCCTTCTTTACAAATCCGCGATCTCAAAGTAGTAGATGATAAGACCATCTGGATGGTCACCGACCGGGGCATTCTGATCTTTGATCCCCTAACTAAAAGGTTTTCTCGCCCAGACTTAGATTCGACCGATCCCAACCTAAGTAAGGACCTCTTAGAAAGCTCTCTTTTCGCCAATTTGGAGGTTTGGGAAAACCAATTCATCTACGCCTCCCGGTTTGGACAGCCGCGGGGTTTATTGCAGATAAACCTAGACAAAAAAGAATTCACCTTCTTCCCTTCGACTGCCGCCGAAGATGACGCTTGTGGATTTAGTCGACAATCACAGATCCGAGCCATTGCCATTGCCAAAGACGGAAAGGTATGGATGGGAGGGCGGCCGAACGTACAGTTCTTCGATCCAGATACCGAATGCTTCACGACGGTCTACCGACCCGAAGAAAAAGATTCACTCTCCCTGTTATACGGTTCTAAAACCCTGACAAGTGTTCGGAAGGGAGGAGTCATGGTTGCCCAAGCTCCCAAGGGCCTTTTTTGGTACCAACAGCAAGGAGAAAAGGTCGCGATTTCTTTACGATCAAACCCAGCGAATCTTCCCGTCTATTTCTTCCGTGGATTCAAACAAGATCACCAAGGCGATTTTTGGGCAGCTACTAACCAGGGCATTGTTCGGATCAGCGAAAATACCGATAAGTATCAGGTTTTCACCATGGAAGAAGGGCTGCAATGGGAGAACTTCGACTATGCTCGAAATTTTCAATTTGTCTTTTTCCAATCCAGAATTAGTCCACTGGCCAGCGGCCACGTTTGTTTTGGGGGTCCCGGTATTCTTACCTACCTACACACCGATGAAATACCCTGGGATCAAGCTCCTCCGGTGTCTAAATTCCGTTTTCTAGACATCCACCAAGCGGACTCCACCCGGACAATCTCCATCGCCGGTAAAGAAAAAATACGCCTCGGTTATAATGATAATTTCCTGACCATCCGGTTTTCGGCCCTGGAGTACGCCCAACCAGAATCTACCGTGTTCCAATACCAGCTCCAAGGACTAGAGAATTACCCTAAAACCGCCGAGCAGGCCGAAGTCAACTATACCAAGCTGGAACCCGGTCGCTACACTTTTTTGCTGAAAGCAGGAACGAGAAGTGGATCTTGGGAAACGGATTGGCAACGCCTGGAAATTCAAATTCTCCCCCCCTGGTGGGCTACCTGGTGGGCTAAGGCCTTCTACGTTTGTTGTGTCTTATCCCTCTTATACCTTTGGTACCGATCTCAACTATACCGACAAAAAGAGCGGCTCGAGAAACAGCGATTGGTTGAACTTGATCAGTTCAAAAATCGATTGTACACCAATATCACCCACGAATTCCGAACGCCGCTCACCATTATTCAGGGAGAAAGCGAACGGCTTCAACAAATTAGTGAGCAACCATCTACGAAACAATCTCTAAGAAATATTCGACGTAACGGTCTACAACTGCTCACGCTCATTAATCAGATGCTAGACCTTTCTCGGTTGGATTCTCAGCAGATTCCGATTGCCTGGACCCAAGATAATCTAATCGGCTTCTTAAAATACCTGTTGGCTTCTTACCATTCTTACGCCAAGTCGAAACAGATTCGCCTACATTTCTTACCCCATTGGCCAAGTTTGGAAATGGATTTTGACCCGGAAAAAATACAGTATATCGTAGGTAACCTCGTTTCTAATGCGATAAAGTACACCCAAGCGGAAGGCGATGTCTACCTACAAACCGAATCCGTTTCACACCGCGGAACGACTCATTTAAAGATATCTGTAAAAGATAACGGCCCGGGAATCCCTCAGGAAGATCTACCCCATATTTTCAATCGGTACTACCGAGTTTCGGAGGGACGGGTTGGATCGGGCATCGGTTTAAATATTTCTAAAGAATACGTAGAGTTGTTAGGTGGAACGATCAGCGTAGAAAGTCAGATCGGCATCGGGACGCTATTCAATGTGCTTTTACCAATCACCCGGAATGCCCCCATGAAATCGGTAATCCCCGAACTCGATTCGGAAGATGCCAACCTATCCGCGCTTGGGAGTTTGCGCGCTTTCCCAGCAGACCAATTACTCGAAGGTTCCGAAAAGCCGATCGTCCTAATCGCTGAAGACAATCCAGAGATCGCGCATTTCTTGAAAGAAACCTTGGAAAATACCTACCAATTAGCCTTTGCTTCTAACGGGAAGATCGGCGTTGAAAAAGCTAAAGAGCGAATCCCCGATCTTATTGTCAGCGATGTTATGATGCCAGAATGGGATGGCTTTGAATTAGTAAAACAGCTGAAACAAGCGACTCCTACTTCACATATTCCCATTATTTTGCTGACGGCCAAAAGTGACCAAAGCTCGCGGCTCACTGGTTTGGAGACTGGTGCCCAGGCCTATTTGGCCAAACCGTTCCAAATACAGGAACTACAACTCCTAATCCGGAACCTCATCGCACTACGCGACGAACAACAGGTGAGCATGCGCGAAGCCAAATTAAACCCAGCGGCGAATAATCCGGAAATTACCTTCTTAAATCAACTGAAACAACTGCTAGATGATAACCTGAGTGATGACGCATACGGCATCCCGGAAGTATGTCGAGGTCTCGGTATTAGTCGAGTTCATCTGCACCGAAAGCTCAAAGCGCTTACCGGAGAAAGCACTAGCCAGTATATTCGGAATTACCGCTTGCGCAAAGCGAAAACCCTCCTGAAGACCGAAGACCTGAATATCTCTGAAGTCGCCTATTCGGTCGGATTTAAAGATCCAGCCTATTTCTCCCGCACCTTTAGCGAATTATTTGGGGAGAGCCCAAGCGAAAGCAGAGCATTAGACTAATTACTTTGTAACCTAAATTTCTAAACATTTTGACGGGTTCTTTTTGTCCAGCTCATCGTTACGTACTCGCCTTCGTGGCTATGGCTACAAGCTTGCGCGCCTTGATCTGAACAAAAATCGCCTCGGTCAAAATATTTATGTGCTAATACTGAGCGTTAGCCATCTTAGTAATACCTCAAGTCTAGCCTATTACTAGTGTATCATTTTTCACGTTTATTCGCTGCCTTTACTCAAAAAACGATTTGGTCCACTTGTCCTTTCTCATAGCTTCCTAAGTCCACTATGTAACATTCAAACAATTGTTTATCAGTATCTTATAAAGATGTTACAACCTTCAGGAAACAATACTCCAAGGGAAAGTTATCCTCTTGTAACCATTTTCCAAGGCTGCGAAACTATAGTCCAACCACCTTTCTGCGGTATCGCTCACCTTTGATATAATCATTAAACCAATCCTTCTGCCATGCTGTGGGCGCAAGCCCATAGTGTGGACTTTTCCAGCCTTCGACCCATTCATTTTAAAAACGAAAGCAGCGAACCATGCGTTGGATCTATCTATCTCTAGCCGTACTCGGAGGGCTCCCCCTGTTTGGACAAAACCTCCCTATCACCATTACTACGGTTGTTCCAGAGCCCGTTCCCGTGTTTTGGGATGACTATCTCGATTTTCGGGCCGATGTCTTTATCTACCTGACTAACACAAGTAGCGAAACGCAGGAAATCAAATTGGTACCCACAATAACCTCTGATGCGGGTATTTCCTTCACAACCCGCAACGATTTCCAACCATCGGCCCCCATTGTACTGGCACCGGGATCGACGGTTCCCTTTTCCTTCAATGAGCTAGAATTCTACAATGGTAATCTAAGTCAGAATGACTTTGTTCTGGAGGGTGTCAGCTGGCAAACGCTCTACCAATCACCTACTTTACCCGAAGGCTATTACACCCTTTGCTTTGAGGCGTTTGATTTTTTGACGAATGCCCCTCTATCCAATCAATTCGGTTGTGATGTTTTCCTCGTACAGACCATTTATCCACCAATTAATCTCTACCCGATCAAAGAACACGAGGTCGATGCACTCCAGCCTCCATTTATCAAATTT
>JBCDIO010000286.1:0-5440 GCA_038748815.1 Bacteroidota bacterium | reverse complement strand
CGGATCGGGACCAACCCCGTCCTATTCTGGAGCCAGTTCCTGTTTCTAAAAATCGCAATTGGCTTTGGTTATTCCTATTCCTATTATTAGTACTAGCCCTCTTAAGCTTGTGGTTCTGGATACCTAGTCATGGCCCCGCCAGTTAGACTAAGAAGGCGTTTACCACGGGGCAGTTAGCTTTTAATACTCCGGTGCTTGGTGCTTAAACACCTTGTCATCAGCGTAAAAAGTGCCACCTGGTACGATTGATGCTACTAAAGCCAAAGCTGCCGTCTTCCAATTCCACCCATAGAGTAGGGTATTTTGTAAGGCCAAGACAATGTAGATGATGAATAATCCACCGTGGGCTGTTCCTACAAAATAGTTGGGTTCTGGGATACCCCAGACGTACTTTAAGGGCATTGTAATACCAAAGAGTAGAAAGCTAATTCCTTCTAAAATAGCAGCGATGCGCAGTCGTCCGATGGGCGTGGATAGGGTCATTTTATTTGTCATATTTTGTTTGAGGTTTATGAGAATAGAATTGGGCTTATAAAGGTAGCTGCTGTTGCTTGATCCCGCACCCCGAAGGGAGTGATCTTCGTCATCCCCTTTTCGTTTTTACCTTCCCATGTCAATATAACTGTTCATCATCCTTGTTAAAGAAGTCTTAATTAAACAGCTTTGAGATCGGTTTGGACGTTTCGGCAAAAAAACGATCTAAGGCTATGTACCCCAGAATCCTACTGTGCCATTCTTTAATCTTGCTTCTTTTTTCTTGCCAGAAAGATCCCGCAGAACGAATTCCAGCCGATGTATTGCCGCACGTTGAAGAGTTCTTTCTAGAGGCCCAGCAAAGGGGATTAGATCTAGCACTAGAGGACGAAGGAATTGATGTAGTGTTTGAAGAAATTGATGATCCTGACATCGTAGGATTATGTCGCCACTTTGGGCAACGTATTACCATTGACCCGACATGGTGGGAACGTTCGAAGGAAGAACAACGAGAATGGCTGGTCTTTCACGAACTTGGGCATTGTGTGCTTGATCGGAGACACCGAAATGAAGAAACGCCAGAAGGAACCTGCCTCAGTATGATGCGAGGGAACGAAGATGGCTTTGGCTGTTCCCTTGATCTCTACTCGGAGGGATGGCGTAGCTATTTAATTGACGAGCTCTTTTCGGAAACGACCTCTTTGCCAGAATGGGCCCAAAGCCCACCGGAATATGATGCAAATACCCTAATTGACTACCCAGTTTTTTCTTGGGCGGATAGTTTAACGGACGGTTTTTACGGGGTATTGGAGGACTTAGATCTTAGCCAGCCATTTTGGCTGGAAGCAAGTGCCAAAAATTTAGGTACCGAAGAATTCTCTATTGTTATTAGCCTCGGGCTTATCGCTATAAAAAGCTGTAAAGCCTGTGCCGTCGGAAAGGCCGAAGTGTACCATTTTGGTGGGAAGGGCAGCTATTTTGACAGCGATGAACTCTTTTTTGAGGAAGATGTTCGTCTCACCTTTTACGGCGATGGTCAGCGGATCTATTGTTACGTTAATCAGACGTATATTCACTCCATTGAACCAGATTTATTGGAAGATGGCACTATTAATAGCAATCGTTTTGAACCGCCCTTAATTTCCTCCTTGACTTTGCGTGTTAAGTCATAAAAGAAATAAATTAAGCAATTTTTCGGGGCTAGTTTCCTATCTTTTGTCGACCGAAATGATGTTTAATCAACTTTTATGAAAGCAATCTGGATTATCCTACTCTCCCTCATCGTAGGTACGGTGGGGGCTCAACCCTTTTCTAATGAAACGATCACCTTGGGCTACGCGGCCAAGGATGATAAAGTCTTCTTTGTTTTTGATCCAATCTTGTACAATGTACAACCACAGCGGGTACAAGTAACCGGTAGCTTTCGAGGCTGGGATCAGAATATGGAGGCGGCCGAGTGGACTCTACAGCAAGATGGGAAACTATGGTTACTCGAAATAGACAACACCAACTTTCAAACGCTGGGGCCAGGTGCTGAATTTAAATTCAGAATTGATAATGGCCAGTGGTTAGACCCACCAGCTCAAGCTCCCAATGAAAAAGGAGGAAACCTTGTTTTTATGCACGATGTCGAAATACCCGAACTACGAGCGGAAATCGTAGATGTCCATACGATCTGGGCTACGGTTTCGGGACCACGCCCCCTTCAACCTTCCGCCTATAAACTAAGCGAGGCCCAAGGGAAAGAAATAGCGATCTCGACCGTTTTACCCAATACGGAAACCGGAACGCTTATTGTACCCGCCGAGCCATTAGACCCAAAGCGAGTTTATTTCCTAGAAATACCCGAGCAAAAGCTCCGGGCGTTCTGTTCCTTTGATGGCTGGTTTCGGGCGCTCTACTCCGATAAAGCCCTCGGCGCAAATGTAGAAGGAGCTAAGACAACCATTCGGGTATTTGCCCCGCGCGCCACCAGTATGCAAGTCTATTTATACAAAGGGAAAGACGATCAGGAAGCGTATCGGAAAGACGAAATGGCGGAAGATGGGCAGGGCGTCTGGGAGATCGAATACGAAGAAGACCTACACGGAACCTATTATGATTTTACCGTACATGGTGCAGACGACCCGGGCAACCATTTCTACGGAACCAATCCAGTGCATTTATCCGATCCTTACGCACGGGTAAGTGATAACACCTGGGGTAAAAGTCGGATTTGGCGCGCCACGAAGCCAGCCAAACCCTTAGCTAATGGCATTCCCGCTATGGAAGATGTAATTGCTTATGAGGTGCATGTGCAAGACTTCACCGACCAGCTACCCCTGGAGTCTAAAAAGAAGGGAACCCTGGCTGGCATGATCGAACCTGGTTTGACGAATAGCCGAGGGGAGAAAATTGGGTTCGATTACCTCGTTGATCTCGGTGTCAACACGGTACACCTAATGCCGGTGCAAGAATTCTTACACTTCCCGGATGAAGACTGGAAAGCTTCCTTTGCCGAAGATGAATACATGATTTCTCAAGGGATCAGCGAAGAAAATTATCAATGGGGCTATCGAACTACGCACGCGTTTGCGGTAGAATCCAAATTTCGGACAAAAGGAGAAGAACCGGGTACCGAACGCGAAGCGTTTCGCGATCTGGTGCAAGCTTTCCACGATCAGGACATGGCCGTGATCATTGACATTGTCCCCAATCATACCGGGGAGAATATGGACGGGAATGCCTTCTTTTTTCATTTTAATGGTTTCGATAAGCTATACTACTATCGAACGAAAAACTTTGAACACATTGGTGCCTACGGAAATGAGGTGAAAACGGAAAATCGACCCATGGTCCAACGTTGGCTCATTGATCAATGCTTACACTACATTGAAGAATTTGGGATTGATGGTTTCCGCATTGATCTAGCGGGGCAGATTGATCGACAAACGCTTACCAAACTGAAAGATGCGATTGGGCACGATAAGATTTTGTACGGCGAAGCCTGGATTGGGTCCAATGATCCGGACTATGAGAATAATCCAAGCTGGGACTGGTATAAGCATAATTCACCCATCACTTTCTTCCAGGACGATTCCCGAAATGCTTTCAAAGGTCCAGTATTCGAATTGAACGATAAACGATTAGATCGCGGCTGGCCGGGAGGTAAATACGACGAAAGGGCTAATGTTATGAAAGGACTCGCTAATAAATTTCCGGATGATAAAACCCCTTTAAGTGGAATTTCCTACTTGGATATTCACGACAATTTTGCCCTAGCCGATCAGTTTGGTTCCGTTGACTTTGACGGCCGATTAGCCGTTGACCAAGACTTGTATAAAATTGCTACCACCTTACTTTACACAACACTAGGCCCCATTGTGACCCACGGCGGATCGGAAATTATGCGCAGTAAGGCCGGAGCTCCGTTGAGGGAGGTAGTCAAAGAAACGAAAGCGGGCTTCAAATTGTATATGCACGGTAAACGCGATACCTATAATCATCGGTTGGCCAATAACTTTATTTGGGAACAGGTAGGTGCCAAGCCAACCGGCGATAATCAAAATGATTACCAGAATATGCAGGCCTTCTGGAAAGGTATGAATGCTTTCCGTCTAAGTTCGTACGGCAAGGTATTTAGAGTGTCGGAAGCCGTACCAGACAATTACTACGAGTTCTACGCACCCGAAGAACCCTACGTCTTGGGCTATTGTGTAGATCAGAAAGTGTTGGTCTTACTCAATGCCGGTGATCAGCCACATACCTTAGTTGGATTGGAAATCACAGAAGGGAATTGGCATTTGATCGCTAATAATCAAGCGGTCAATATCGATGGGGTACAAGACCAAGCCAACCTTATGAACATCCTCGGAGGACAGACTATTGACTTGGAACTGCCTGCCCAGTCCTTGCGGATTTGGGTGAAGCAATAGCCTGGGAGGTATCTGGAATTCGCCGGTTCATGACGGCAAACCATAGCGGTGGAACAAGGGCCATGAGCATCGAAGAAGGGTAACCGTAAGGAAGTTCCGGGGCTTCTTCGTGGTGATCTAGTATCTGGTACTTCTTGTTGGCAATAAAGTGATGATCAGAGTGGCGAGTCAACTCGTACAGGACGATACGCCCCATTTGCGCATTGGAATTCCAGGAGTGCATAGGGCGTACCCGCTCGTATCGGCCCGAAGCCAGCTGCTTGCGCCGTAGTCCGTAGTGCTCGATGTAGTTGATGGTTTCCAGGAGCAGAAAGCCAATGATGCCGGCCAGGACTACCCAAGCGTATTCACCCCGTGGAAGTAAGAATACCAACAAGGTTAAATAGGCTAGCTGGGCCCCGGTAAATCGCAGCATCTCATTCTGCCAAGACCAAAAAGGGATGGACGATTTTTCTAATCGCTTCGTTTCTAGTCGCCAAGCACTTAGGTAACTGTAGACTACACTCCGAACCCAAAAAGTATAAATCATTTCACCCCGACGGGCGCTAGCTGGATCCAAATCAGTGGCTACGTTTTTATGGTGTCCCCGGTTATGTTCGATAAAAAAGTGGGTGTAGAAGCTCGGAAGCAAAAGAAGTTTAGCCAACAGTTGCTCTCCCCACTCGGTGCGGTGTCCGAGTTCATGCCCCACGTTGATCCCACAAGCTCCTAGCACAATACCTACAGATAAGATCTGCCCGGTAAGTTCTGCACTAGTCCAATCGGCGATAGGGAGCTGCCACATAAACAAGGCAATGATGGCGTACACTACTGGGACATTTAAGTATAAAAGCCAATCAAAAAGACGCCTTCCCAGAAGGGTATTTCTCTCATTTTCTGTAACATTACGCGTCGAGCTGGGCAAGAAGGGTTCCACAAGTGGTATCAATCCAAAAGCGAATATTACGGCCGACCAAGCCCAGTAGCCACCTTGCAGGAGGCCATAGATTGCGAGAGCAGGAATAATGTAAGCGGCTAAATACTTGAGATCTTTCATACGATAGGTTCGAACT